>JAOUFE010000143.1 GCA_029858425.1 Spirochaetia bacterium
GGGAATAAAGTTTCTCCTGTTTTTAGTTTTGCAATGAGGTTGTCCTGTATTTCCTTCCGGACAGATTTCAATTGATAACCTGTTTTTTTAAGTTCCCCGAAAGTTTTCGCTTTTAAATTTGGGCTTTTTTCCATATGAAGCAATATATGAAAAATAATTCGGCGCTCCCATAATATGCGCCGTGTTTGATGTGTCCGGTTGCCAAAAGAAAAGCCTTATGGATGTATTTACGGTTACAAACGCTTAATGATCTCTTTGAAACGCTTTCTTGTTCCCGTCCCGGCTTTTCCAGGGGAAGCAAGGACAGGTAGCTTACTGTTTCGCGCATCGCCAACCCTGTCCACATCAAATACACGGGGGGTTGATGGAACCCCGGCGTCCCCCATTGCCATGACGTTGAGCCAATGGTTTTGGCGACGCCGGGTGGAATCAAGGGGCGCGTCAAGCCCCTTCAACCAAAGGCTTTTCCCCGGTCAATCTCATAAATACATCTTTTATTTCCTCAAACGACAACTGGTCGCCCCGAAGCCTGCTCAAGTCTGCCTGCATTTGCATGATATTTTTGTCCCATTTTCTGGTTTCGCCAACGTCCCTAAAAAATGGATTTTTTGTTAACACGCTGTAGAGATTTTTGCGTTTACCCCAAAAAACCCCCCGCAAAAAAATTTCAAACATGGGCATGTTCTCTATTTTTTTGTTCCGCTTCCAGATCAACCACATGGCGTTTACTTCAGGTACAGGGAAAAAATTATTTTTACTGACTGCGCGATGTTCCACAATATCCCCGTGTGCTTTTACAAACAACGCAAGCGAATTCCCGCGTTCCTGCAACAAACGCTCGCCGACTTCTTTTTGTATACCCATTACAAAAATATCAACATTTGGCTCACCCAGAACTTTTACAATAATGTCCGAGGTTATGTAAAAGGGAAGATTTCCCATAATCTGGGTTATTTTATGATCTTTAAAAAAAGCAGAGGGCAATTCCAGAAAGTCATTGTTCATAACGGACAGGCTATCCTTAAACAACTCTTTTAAATAAGTCGCCCATTTTGTATCTTTTTCAACGGCAATAACCCTGAAGTTTTTATTTATGAGATATTCAGTAATGGCTCCAAGACCTGGACCAATTTCGAGAACGGGTTTCTGGATATCAAAATATTTCTCCAGCCCGACAAGGCTGCTCTGACTGACCAGAAAATTTTGACCCAGCGATTTTAATGCGCGCGCATCAAGGGAGGCAAGAACTTTGGACGGGTGAATCACAAATTACATGACTTTTTTCACATTACATTTTTCATCTGCGCAAGGCGACCTCGAAGCCGCATAATGGCCTTGGTGTGCAACTGCGAAACCCTGGATTCAGTAACTTCCAGAACTTCGCCAATTTCTTTCAAGGTTAAATCTTCATAATAATACAATACAATGACTTTTTTTTCTTTGTCCGGAAGTTTCTTGATCGATTCAATAATAAGATCTTTTATTTCTTCCCTCTCGACCATTACATCGGGATTCATATTGGATGGAGATTCTATGGTTTCCAGAAAAGACAGTTCGTCAGAGTCATCATTGCCATGCCACACATCATTTAGAGAAACCAGACTTGTTCCCGATATTTTGGATACCAGCACATGGAATTCATCGATACTGATATCCAGTTCATGCAATTTCTTCATCTTCTACTGTCCGGCCAAGCTTGTTCTCAAGTTCGACAATAATTTTTTCTACCTGTTTTGCTTTTTGGCGAATAGATCTGGGAATCCAGTCAATAGTACGCAACTCATCAAAAATAGCTCCGCGAACCCGCGTCATGGCATAGGTTTTAAATTTAACCTCTTTTCCTGGATCATACTTTTCAATCGCATCAAGCAAACCAAATGTTCCATAGCTGACCAGGTCGTCAAACTCCACATTATGCGGCATACCAACGGCAACTTTACCCGCTACATATTTGACAAGAGGCGCATATTTTTTTATAAAAAAATCCCGTATGTCAGAGTTTTTTGTTTTTACATATTCTTTCCAGAGATCACTTTCTTCAACATCATTAAACTGTTTAGACTTCAGCGCCATCCATTAACCTTTTTTCCCGGGAATATTTATTCGAAAAATTCGTGTATACCAATACCTGTCTTGAATCATAGATGTCAAGACTTTTAGAGGGGGCAATTTTAATCTTTATCGGTGTCCAGAACGTGCTGAATGGCTTTGGCCATCAATTCCGGATCTTTTTTAAGCGGGATACCTTCCACCAGCATTTCATCACTACCCACTCTTGCCTGGGATTTCGTCTGTGGGGAGGCCTTTTGGGAAGTCTCCTGCTCTGATTTTGGATTGGGCTTTATTTTCAAGGTTTCATCCACAGCGACCGAACTCCTGACATCGGGAGAGATGTCCTGTTTATCAAGATCAAAATCAAACTCATCTTTTAAATCCGGGGATTCTTCATTAGTGTAATCGCGGTCTTCGCTTCTTTGGCTGTTGCCAAAGACATCTTTAAGGAGTTCTGGAGAAAAATTTTGCACAAGAAAATAAGCTCCTACCCCAAATGAAGCCATGACGATGGCAGATGCCAGAGGACGTAATACAAGAGCCGGGAAATAGTCGCCGCCAGAAAATAATACAATAACAAATGAGATTGCAAAACCGCTGGCGCCAAGCACCATTCCTGTTTTTACCCAGGGTTTTGACAAAAGGTCGCTTATCATAGACCTTTATCTACTCCTACCCAAACAATTTGGAGAAAAACTTGCCTAATGATCCGGAGCCATCTCCATTGTCTTCCACTTTCTGGTTCAATATTTTTCCTGCGACAAGCTGGAGGCAGGCGCTGGCCTTGCTTTTGGGGTATTCCAGAATAAATGGCTTCTGCTGGCGAATAGATTTTGAAACAAACTCATCTTCAAAAATATATCCGGCGGAATCCACTTTGACATTTAAAAATTGATTGGAAATATTTACGACTCTTTCAAGAACTTTTTTTGCTTCCAGAGATGACGATACCCGGTTTACCAAAAGTTTGATATTTTTATCCGAAGATTGCAGCACAATGGACTTGATTATGCCATAGGCATCTGTAATGGAAGTTGGCTCCGGAGTTGTAATCACCAGCACTTCATCGGCAGGCAGGGTAAATCCAATTACATTCGCGCCGACGCCGGCTCCTGTGTCAATAATCATAATGTCATAGTACGGCAGTTTTTCAAACTCGCTGATCAGTTTTTCCCGTTCGGTAATGTTCAAATTGGCCAGAATACTGTAACCAGACGCTCCCGCGATCAAATCCAGTCCTTCCGGCGTTTTAATTATAATTTCATTTAATTTTTTGGATCCTTTGACAACATGGTACAAATTGTACTTTGGAATAACTCCGAGCATTACGTTGATATTGGCAAGTCCCAGATCGGCGTCAAAAAGTAGCACTTTTTTTCCGCTTTTTGCAATCGTTAACGCAAGGTTTACGGAAACCGACGATTTGCCTACGCCGCCCTTACCGCTGGTAATCGTAATTACTCTTGTTTTTTTGGTTACCGCCGGATTTACAGTTACTTCAAAATCATCGGCAACGTCGTTTTCTTCAGAACCTGCATTTTGTTTTTTTTTCGCCAGACGCCTTAAACCATACGCCTGATCTTCGTCTAAATCTTCCACAGCAATCTCTTTAACCATACCATTCTCTGACAACATATACAATTATCGGACATTTGGTACAAATTATATTTATTTTTTTAAATAAGAGGTAAAGGGAGCCGCCTAAAAACAAGATAATTTGCCGCAGATAAACACATTTTTTACACCCCGGCAAAAACTTCCATATTCATGTCAGAATGCATTAAAATGCGCATTTTTGGGACGCAAAGCGCCCCAAAAATGCCTCAGTCTAAATCAATCTGATTGAATTCTGAGTTCAAGCCCAAGCTCCAACGGGTCACGGGCGCGGAGCAAAATTGCATTTATTTTCCAGGTTTTACTGAAATCTCATTCAAAATCCGCATCCATAAGTGTTTTGCGTTTATTGGATTTTGTTTTTAGAAGAGCGTTATCGCATATTTCTCTAATCTTGTTGGAAAGTATTTCCGGTACTGTACCGGCTGTATTAAAACCCTGTGCTTTTATATACTTTTTCAGCTTGGATGTAACAATCAGCAATTCTTTTTCTTCACTCATAATTTTCTCCATAAAATATTGTATTTATATACCCTGTTTTATTTTTAATACAGTTTGACTACCATACAATTTGTCTAAATAACAGCCTCGATACCAGCCTGGGCATAAATTTTCAGTTCGGTTCAAAACCATCTTTTTCTTAAAAAGACAAGGACACCGATGGAGGACAGACCAAATGAAAATGCCATTGTTATTAAAAATGCATGAGGAGAATGTTGAAATGGCAGATTGATATTCATTCCGTAAATACTTGCCATCAATGTCGGAATCATCAATATTATGGTTACCGAAGTCAAATATTTCAAAACAATATTCAGATTATTGGAAATAACAGAGGCAAATGCATCCATCATCCCGCTCAGGATGTTGCTGTAAATATTCACCATCTCTATGGCCTGCCTGTTATCGATAATTAAATCATCGAGAAAGTCTCTATCCTCGTCACTTAATTCAAGGTTGAAAACTTTTTGCAAACGTTCTATTATGCGTTTATTACCACTCAACGAAGTAGTAAAAAATACAAGACTTTTTTCTATGTTGAGTAATTTTATGAGTTCCACATTTTTTGTGGCTCTTTGCAGCTCTGTCTCGATATCGTCTGTTTTTCTGTTAATTTCCTTCAAATATTTCAAATAAAAATAATTCGTTTTCTGGAGCAAGTGCAAAATAAAACGATACTTGTTTTTCATAGAAATATTTTTGGCTTTTTCATGAAATAACTCCAGGATTTCTGCTGTATCCGAAAAGCATATTGTAACGATAATATCCTGCTGAATCACAATTCCGACAGGCAATGTGGTAAACGGGACATCCGCTTTTTCTTTATTATAAACCGGCGTTCTTATGATGAAAAACGTGCAATCATTTTCCGCTTCTATTCTCGACTTCTCGTCAACATCCAGCGAGTCTGTCAGAAAATCCAGAGGAATATTGAATTTTTTTGACAACCCATCGAGATCATCCATCAACGGATTGGAAATATTCACCCAGCAATTTTTTTCGATCTCAGGAATTTCTGTAAATCCTTTGTCTGAAATTTTAAAAATTTTTACCATAAAATTCATCTGTTCTTCGTAAACAACACCACCCAGCCAGCAATAAAACACAAGCCGCCAAAAGGCGTTACCATACCGAGCCATTTATTACCCGTTATTGCCAGCAGGTACAGGCTTCCGGAAAAAAGCGCTATTCCAAGCGAAAAGCAAACACCGGCAATATTCAGAGAATTTTTTGGATCAACCTTCATGATCAAACCAACCACAAAAATTCCCATGGTGTGAAACATCTGGTATAAAACCGCTTTTGCGTAAATCCCCTGGGAATAGTCGTCCAGCCTGCCCTTGAGGGCATGCGCCCCAAATGCGCCCATTCCTGCTGCAACCATGGCAAAAAGCGCTCCGATCCGAATCCAGTTATTTTTTTTCATGTGCGTTTATTCTTTATTCCCGATTTGTTGTCAAGGATCTTAACTCCAAAATATTTACATTTTTATACCCCGTGAGAAAAAAGCGTCGGGGTTCGCCCGCAACCCCATAAAAAATCTTGTTTACGTTTTCGACACTTTCTCGCATTCAGCGCTGCTGCTAACTGACCGCCTCGTCGTGCGGGCGAAGGGGCAAACCTGCCCCTTTCCTGAAAATTTGTCAAGACACATAAAATCCCTTGTTTAATTCTTTTCAAGGTGTGTTGCGACTTCAGGCTGTAAAAGCGATCTTCGCTATTACCCATATGATAAACCCGGCAAGCACAAAACTATCTACATTAAAATCGGTCTTTGGCCATGATTCTTTTCGCCCATTGCAGGAGGAGGCCATCAACGCCATT
>JAOUFE010000028.1 GCA_029858425.1 Spirochaetia bacterium
TGAAATACACAAATACACAAAAACAAATGTCCCGGCATTCCCACCGGGATCTATGTTTCGAAATATTCGGCTTGTGCCTTTGGAGAGAACTCGTCCTGCTCTGGAAAAACCGGCAGAAGCTTCTGATTCTGCGCCTGATATTGGGCTGGAAACATTGCATAGCATTTATTCTCCGCCCAGTATTCTTGTAAACAGCGATGGAGACTATTGCAAATTTACGGCGATCCGGGGGCGTTTATTAAAATCAAGCCGGGCAAACCGGATTTTAATTTATATTCCATTATGATCCCGGCATTGCGCACAGAATTGCGGGTCATTGTGCAAAAAGTCGTCAAAAGGCAGAAAACCTTATATTCCAGACCTGTGCATATTATGACAGAAGATGTGGAAAATATTTATCGGGCGGTAATCCGCCCTGTTGAAAAAAATTCCTCAATAAACAATCTGGCGCTCATCAGCTTTGAAAAGGCGGTGTCGCGGACTGCCGGAAAAATAGAACCCGATACTCCGGATGAAAACCTGACTTCCCGAATATCTGAATTGGAACATGAACTGACAATAACCCGCGAAAGTTTACAAACGGTTATTGAAGAACTGGAAACCTCCAACGAATCATTGCAGTCCATGAACGAAGAAGCGCAGGCTGGCAATGAAGAACTCCAGGCCTCAAACGAAGAGCTTACCACGCTCAATGACGAATTATCTGTCAGAACGACCCAGCTTGCAGAGGCTATGGATGACATGGAAATCATTCAAAACAGTTCTGACCGCACTATCGCGGTTGTGGATCGCGACTTGAATATCCGCAGTTACAACAAAAAATCGTCTGAATTTTTTAAAATTGATCCTGCCTTTAAATCGCAAAATCTGGCTTCAGTTCCTGAATTATTTGACCTGGATGCGCCCTTGATTGAAAGTTTTCGTGAAGTAAGTAAAAGCGGAAAAACCTGTTCCACGGAATTCATGCATAAAAACCGGGAATATATTCTGGAAGTTTTTCCATACCAGACAGACAATGTTATTTCCGAATGCCTGCGATTGATTGGCGAAATGGCGCACAAACGCAATATCAGCCTGCTTTTATCTGATTCCATTGATTGTGAAACCTGTAAAAAACCATGCGCTATTTGGGTAGACCAGAGTCGCTTTCGGCAAATTCTCTTAAACCTGTTGAGCAATGCCGTAAAATACAATCGCAAGGAAGGGCAGGTCAAACTTTTATATTCCTGCCAGAATAATTCCCATATGCGTTTTACAGTATTTGATACAGGACTGGGTATTCCCAAAGACCGGCAAAAGGAATTATTTCAGCCTTTTCATCGTCTGGGCGCCGAGCGCAGCAATATCGACGGTACCGGCACAGGATTGAGCATTACCAAAAGGCTGACCGACGCTATGGGCCGCGAAATTGGATATTGGAGCAACGAGGGTAAAGGTTCAGAATTCTGGGTAGAGTTTCCATTAGCCCCATTGCCCAAAATCGACCAAAAAAAATCAGACGGGAATATGGCAAAACCGGATATTGATAAAATCGTACGGGATTTCTCAAACTCCAACCCGGTTGTTCTCTACATAGAAGACAACCCGATAAACCAGGCGTTGATGGAACAAATATTTGTCAAGAAATTGCACGGAATTCGCCTCCTCTCTGCGCACAATGCAGAAATTGGTCTTGAAATTGCCCATCAGGAAAAGCCCGATCTGATCTTAATGGATATGAATCTTCCTGGAATGAGCGGCCTCGAAGAGCTGATAAAAATAAAATTCTTGCCGGACTTAAAGGAGACTACTGTACTGGCAGTATCTGTCAACGCGGTAAAAAGCGATATTGAGAATGCTCTCGCAGCCGGTTTTACCAGGTATATCATCAAACCCTTTAAGGTTGATGATACTGTTGCAGCCGTAACACAAAGACTGATTAAAATAAAAGTAGCGGCTTTCGTGAAATAATTTTTTTTCTGCTTTTCCCCGGATTTATTAGAGGAAGGGATTTTATTTTTTCGAATATTTGCCATAATCAAATCGTCCATGGGGGAGCATGGGCGTCCTTCAATGTTCAATCGGCATGATTTAAATTTTCGAGGTTATTTCCTGTTGTGGCCGTTGCCATATTCAGAGCAGATTGTATAAGAAATGTGGAATACTTCCGATTCCCCTGCGGCGCAACCATGTGCGCCGCACTCCAACTCATGTTTCGAGCATGGCCTTGAATCTGGAAAATATTTCAAGAGCATCGTTTGGTCCGGGGCCGGCTTCCGGGTGGTATTGTACGCTTAATATTTTTTTGTCTTTCAGAAAAAATCCCTCGATGGTTTGATCGTTTGGATTTACTTCGCATACGCCGCCGGATTTTTTGAAAAAATCTCCGGAAAAAAATTTGTCCTCAACGCTAAATCCGTGATTCTGGGCTGTAATAATTACGCGGTTTTTTCCCTGTGTTTTTACCGGTTGATTGCCGCCGTGGTGGCCAAATTTCAATTTGTAGGTTTTTGCTCCAAGGGCAATGGCGAGCATTTGATGACCAAGGCATATTCCAAAAACCGGCTTTTGAAAGGAAAGTATTTTTCGGATATTTTCAATGCCGTTGACAACGCTGGCCGGATCGCCGGGGCCATTGGAAAGGAAATATCCGCTGAAAGTCTCATTGGAAAAGTTTGGCCATTTTTCAAGCAGGACGTTGCCCGGAAAGACAACGGGTAGAAGTCCGATATCAAGCAAATGCTTCAAGATTGAAAATTTTATTCCAAAATCCAGGACGCAAATTTTCTTGAATTTGAACGTATCAATTTTTCTGCCGGATATATGTTTTTGCACAAATTCGCTGGCCAGTTCTCCGTTAAAGCCGTCTGTCAGGTTACATCCTTCCATCGAAGGATGCCGGCAAACTTTTTCAAGGGATTTTTTATATAGCGCATTGTCCCCGAAATCTCCGGCAAAAATTCCTCCCCGCATGGCGCCTTTTTCGCGGATGTGCCGGACAAGCGCTCTTGTGTCGACTCCGGTAATTCCGGCAACCTGGTTTTCCAGCAAATATGCTTCGAGAGTCTTCGCGCTGCGAAAGTTGGACGGAATATCGCAGTAGTCGCGTACAATAATACCATCGAGATACGGCCTGTCCGATTCATTGTCTTCGTTGTTGATGCCGTAATTTCCAATCGATGGATAGGTAAAACAAACCATTTGTCCCATGTATGACGGATCGGTAATAATTTCCTGGTAACCCGACATGCTTGTATTAAAGACGATCTCGCCCATACGGCCATTCTCATCGAGGTGACCGAGTTTTTGGCCGTGGTAAATGGTTCCATCGTCAAGGATCAAGGCTGCGCTGTCGCGATTTGTTGGCATGGTTATTTTCCTGTTATAAAGTTTTCGAGCATTTTTTTTCCGCCCTCGGTGGCAAATGATTCCGGATGAAACTGAATTCCTTCAATTGGCAGGGATTTGTGCCGCAATCCCATAATTTCAAAATCGCTGGAATCCGGTATATGTACGCGCGAAGTAATTTCAAGTTCTCCTGGCAGACTGTCTACATCTACAATCAAGCTATGATATCGCATAACTTCGAGTCCCTGGGGGAGATTTTTAAAAACTCCTTTTTCATCATGCGAAATTATGGATGTTTTTCCATGCATGGGAACGCGGGCCTTTTTTATTTTCCCTCCGAGACAATGCGCAATACCCTGCATACCAAGGCACACTCCGAGAACTGGAGTATGTTTTCCGGCTTCCCGGATTACTTCGGAACATACTCCAAAATACCGGACATCATCCGGACTGCCCGGGCCTGGAGAAATAATAATTTTGTCATATGATTTTGCCTGGATTTCCGCGAGGGATATTTCGTCGTTGCGAAAAACATCGGGTATGCTTCCCGGAAAATGATTTTCCAGAATTTCCCCTGTGTATTGATACAGGTTGTAGGTAAATGAATCGTAGTTATCAATAATCAATATTTTCATATTAAAAAATCCTCCAGCGATTTTGCGATTGCCGCAGATTTGTTTACAATTTCCTGGTATTCATTTTCTGCGGAAGAATCATAAACTATGCCTCCCGACGCTCTGGAACAAGCCTTGTTTCCTTTAATAAATAATGTTCGAATTGGAATTACATGAGTTGAGTCTCCGTTAAAACCAAAGTGCCCAACCGCGCCGCCATAAGGTCCGCGGGGCTCATTTTCGATGCGCTCGATAATTTTCATGGATTCAATTTTGGGTGCGCCTGAAAGAGTTCCGGCTGGAAATACACGTGCAAGCGCCGAAAACATGTCTTCCTTGCGATCGATGATTCCGACAACTTCGCTTGAAATGTGCTGTACATGGGAAAATTTTTTTATGTCCATAAGTCGTCGCACCTTGACGCTGCCGATATGCGCCACTCGCCCAAGGTCGTTTCGATGAAGATCGACAAGCATGTTATGCTCTGCAATTTCCTTGGGGTCATTTAAAAGTATCCTGGCAAATTCCATGTCTTGTGCAGCGTTTTTTCCCCTTCGGGCTGTCCCGGCCAAAGGAAAAGTTTCAATTTCTCCCTGACGCAGGCGGAACAAAAGTTCGGGGCTTGCTCCGATCAGCTTTGTGTCCCCGAATTTTACATAAAACATATACGGCGATGGGTTTACCTCGCGTAGTTTCGCATACAACTCAATCGTGTCGCCTTTTATTTCAAAGTCAGTCTGAAAACCAATCTGGCACTGAAACGTGTTTCCATTTATAATTTCCTGAATGGCTTTTTCAACCATTTCCCGGTGCTGATCTCTGGTTTTTGATTTTCCGGTTTCCCGGACTTCCGGTTTTTGGGGATGAACATTTTTACCCGAAATTTTCTGAATCAGATCCGAGCGGTCTTCATTATAGAAAAAATAAAAAATTTCTCCGGTCATGGAGTCAAATATCAAACCATCGAGGTATGCTCCAAATGTAAACATATCAAAATCCGGATGCGGCTTTAGTTTCAATGCCGGTTCAAAATAATTCATGGTTTCATAGGAGAGAAAACCAACAAGTCCCCCGGCATAATTTCTGGAAATCACGTCTTCGGGCATGATATCCCTCATGGAAAAATACGGGTTTGCAGATTTAAAGGGCTTTCCGTCAACGAACAATTGATCCTGCCGACAGGAGATGGTCATTGAGGGATCAAAACCAATGACGCTGTAACGGGCGTCATAACCCTGTTCCCCCAGCGATTCGAGAATAAAGCAGTTTTCGTATTCCTTTTCAATTTTGCAAAAAAGGGAAAAAAAATCCAGCGTAGTGTGGTATTTTTTATATTGAGGTTTGCGGGGAAGGATTAAGCGGGGAATATCAGACATGGATTATCCAATCGTTAAAATGGATTTCATGTGTCAATCTGACTTGAAGTCTGGATGGCGCCGGCCATGGTTTTTTTGGGTCTGGGCAGGAACCTGTTATTCATGCCCAAGCTCTTTTGCAGTTGCAATATTTATTCCATGAAGCGCATTATTTGAAATCAAGTTACGAATTGTTGCAAACCGATATTATATAAAAATATAAATATTGATGTATTTTGACGTTTGATTTAGCGGATACATCAATTTAAAGTACGGCATATGAACTACAAAGACGATTCAGAAATAGACAATGAAAAAAATGATCCTGATAGCAATAAAAGCGCCCCGCCTAAAACAGGCGGGCGCTTGCTATATTTCGATCATGAGCGCATCAGGCATATGGAAAGAATGTTTGATCTTTTCCTTACATTATTTCGCCGTTCCTGAAACAAGTTGATGTGCATCCTGTTTTCGGATGCACTATTATGAACAGCCGGTGGTTGCTCCACAGGTTTCACATTTCAGGCAGGAACCATTGCGAACCAGAGTCATGGAATTGCATTCAGGACAGGCTTGGCCTTCGTATCCTTTTATACGAGCTTCATCCATTTTAACTTTCATATTGGACAGTTTTTGAAATTTACCTGATTTCGCAGCAGTCAGCACAGCAACGCCTTCGGGAATTTCGTCGATTTCCGCATACTCTTCACGAGGATCATTGTGCGGACTCTCGGAAATTAAATCTTCGGGAGAGACATGAGCCAAATCATCTCGGCCAAGATAGTTAATGGCAAGTTCTCTAAATACGTAATCCATGACTGATGTGGTCATCTTGATTCTATCATGTCCCGACACCATTCCATTGGGCTCAAATTTTGTAAAAATAAACGCATCTACAAACTCTTCCAGCGGAACTCCATATTGCAATCCAAGAGATATGGCAATGGCAAAACCGTTCATTATGCTTCTAAAGGCTGCGCCTTCTTTATACATATCCAGAAAAATTTCACCAAGCGCCCCGTCTTCATATTCGCCGGTTCTCAGATATATTTTATGTCCTGAAATGACTCCCTTCTGAGTATAGCCAGATCTTCTGTGCGGAAGTTTTCTGCGTTTTTGCATATGCTGGGTAACCATTGCTTCTGCCATTTTTTCCGCTTTTTCCTGGGGAGCAAGAGCTGAAAATTCCGATATGCTGACATGTTTAAACAGGTTTTCTCCAAACGACGACAGCGGTTGGGAAAGTTTGGAGCCGTCTCGATATACCGTTGTGGATTTCAGCATTAATTTCCAGGAAGAAATCAGCACGCTCTTCACGTCTTCGAGAGTTACATCATGTGGCATGTTAATTGTTTTTGAAATGGCTCCAGTAATAAAAGGCTGGGCGGCGGCCATAATTTGAACGTGAGCCTGGTATGCTATATATCTTTTTCCTGTTTTACCGCATTTACTGGCACAATCAAAGATAGCAAGATGCTCATCTTTTAAAAAGGGCGCTCCTTCAATTGTCATGGTGCCGCATATGTATTTATTGGCTTCGTCTATTTGCGTTTCTGTAAATCCAGCATGTTTCAACAAATCAAAAGAAGGGTCTTCCAACTGCTCCGGAGAAACATGAAGTCGATTTACAATAAAATCGTCTCCAAGAACAAACCGGTTCACTACATAATTCAAATCAAAAACCGGGGGAAGCATTTTTTCCATTGAGGCAATTAATTCCGATGTAAAACCCGCTTTTTTAAGCGATTCCGCATTAATATGCGGGGCGCCGTCAAAAGACGCTGTCCCGACCATATATGCCTGAATTGCGTCAATCTCCCTGTCATTGTAACCAAGAGCCTTCAAGGCAACTGGAATGGATTTATTAATTATTTTGAAGTACCCGCCGCCTGCAAGCTTTTTGAATTTTACCAGAGCATAGTCAGGCTCAATGCCGGTGGTATCGCAATCCATCAATAGGCCAATAGTTCCGGTGGGAGCAATAGCTGTCGTTTGGGCATTTCTAAAACCATGCAACGATCCAAGCTCCAGCGCTTCATCCCAGGAATGACGGGCAGCCTTTAAAAGAGAATCATGAACATATTTTTCAGAAAGACCAACCGGCGCAATAGTGAGACCTTCATATTCCGATGCATCGGCATTATATGCAGCCCGTCTGTGATTGCGAATCACTTTTAACATGGATTCTTTGTTGTTTTCATATGCTGCGAACGGTTCGAGTTCCGATGCCATTTCTGCCGAGGTTTTATAAGCTACCCCGGTAAGAATGGCGCTGAGAGCTGCCGTGATACCGCAGGCTTCTCGGGAATTGTATGGTATACCCATCACCATTAACAAAGAGCCAAGATTGGCATAACCAAGTCCAAGAGTACGGTATTTATAGGACAGCTCGGCAATTTTTTGAGACGGGTACTGCGCCATGAGAACTGCAATTTCCAGAACCACCGTCCAGATTCGAATCGAATGAGTATAGGAATCTATGTTAAAAATTTTCTTGTCCTCGTCATAATATTTTTTCAGGTTTAATGAAGCAAGGTTGCAGGCCGTATCGTCGAGAAACATGTATTCGCTGCAAGGATTGGATGCATTGATTTTCCCATCGGCAGAGCAGGTATGCCATTCATTAATAGTAGTATCAAACTGAACGCCAGGATCTGCCGATGTCCAGGCTGCATAGGAAATTTTATTAAATAAATCTCTTGCCTGAATCGTTTTGATCGGGCGGCCGTCTATTCGACTGGTGAGATCCCATGTACGGTTATCTTCTACGGCTTTCATAAAGGTATTTGCGAGCCTGACCGAATTGTTGGAGTTTTGGCCGCTTACCGTCAGATAAGCTTCCGAGTTGTAATCCACATTGAACTCTTCAAACTCCAGATTGTCAATTTCTGAATACCCCTGACGAGCCAGCTCCAAAATTCGCTGCACATAACTTTTGGGTATGCAATGAATTTGGGCTTCAATCAAAGCCTCTTTCAGTTTTTCATTGGTTTCCGGATTAATGAGATCGGCATTGTCATTAATTCCTTTTAACGAGGCCAAAAGTTTGGTCATGGTTTTTTTAATTATAATGGAACCAGCGACAAGACTTGCAACTTTATTTTCTTCGCGCACTTTCCAGCTCACAAATTCTTCAATATCCGGATGGTCAACATCGAGGGTAACCATTTTAGCCGCGCGGCGGGTAGTACCGCCTGACTTAATGGCTCCGGCAGCGGCATCGCCGATCTTCAAAAAACTCATCAGGCCAGAGCTTTTGCCGCCTCCGGAAAGTTTTTCGTCGCGCGCCCTTAATTTGGAAAAATTGCTGCCTGTACCTGAGCCATACTTAAAAAGACGCCCCTCTCTTATCCATAGATCCATAATGCCGCCCTGGTTTACAAGGTCGTCAGATACAGATTGAATAAAACAGGCATGGGGCTGCGGGTGTTCGTATGCGGATCTGGATTTTACCATTTTTTTGGTAAGCGGATCCATGTAATAGTGCCCCTGGGATGGACCGTCTATACCGTAGGCCCAGTGCAAACCAGTATTAAACCATTGCGGCGAATTCGGGGCTGCCATTTGTTGCACCAGCATCCAGGATAATTCATCGTAAAAAATAACAGCATCTTTTTCATCATTAAAATAATTGTATTTATATCCCCAATATGTCCATGTGCCGGCAAGGCGGTGGATTACCTGTTTTACGCTGGTTTCCCGGGTAAATTGCTCGCCTTCCGGCATATTTTTAAGCTTTTCGTCGTCCGGAATGGAACGCTGTAACCATTCTGGAACATTGTCTTCCGGAACTTTTTTCAAAAATTTTGGTATTCCGGCTTTTCTAAAATACTTTTGGGCAAGAATATCTGTGGCAACTTGCGACCATGAAGAAGGCACCTCTACATCACGAGCTTCAAATATCTTGCGGCCATCGGTATTCATGATTTCCGAAATGCGCTTTTCAAAGAGAATGTCTGCAAATACATCCTGATTTTCAGATGTATATTTTCTACTAAATTTCATATTTACTCCACGTTATTCGACAGCGGTTATGAGCCTTGGCATGAACATTCATGTCAAAATGTATTAAAATGGGTGTTTTTGGGACGCTTCGTCCCCCAAAAAAACGCTAATTTAATACATTTTGACTGAATTTCAAGTGGCAACCCAGGCTCTTGTTCCCATATTATGTCACATCTGTTCAGCTTCGGATTGAAACAACCCGGTTTTCTCCGAATCCACATGTCAACTGGGACATGCAATTTACCAAATAAAGACCTTATGTCAAACAGCTTTTTGTGTTTTTATGCGAAAGTTGGATTTTTTTTGAGCCTTGGCGGGAACCTCAATAATCAGATCAAAATGTATTAAAATCTGCGGAACTCATTGTGCGTACTGACTCCGGCCGTAGTAAATACTTTTTGCCTCCACGGGGGCAAAAAAAAAACTTACCGGACTAAATCAGTACTCCCGAATGAGTTTCGGGAGGCCTCCCAAACATGTTTGACGACGACACTTCATCTCTAAATGTTGTCTAAATGGGAAAAATATGGCAATGTCTGCAAGACAATCAAATGGAATTCATTCAAAACCAGAAAATATTTTTTGTAGCGACCTCTCCAAAAACAGGACGTATCAACCTCTCCCCCAAGGGAATGGATTCATTTCGTGTTCTAAAAAAAAATAAAATTGTATGGCTGAATTATACCGGCAGCGGAAACGAGACTGCGGCGCATTTGCTCGATGATCCTCGTATAACCATTATGTTTTGCTCTTTTGATAAAAAACCTCTTATATTACGTTTGTATGGAATAGCAAAAACCGTGCATCCGCGAGATTCTGCATGGTTGTCGTTAGTCTCCCTCTTTAATGACGCAGAGGGAGCCCGACAAATATTTGAAATGGAGGTCGAACTGGTAAAATCATCGTGTGGCGAGAGCATTCCATTTTATGACTATGCCGGTGAACGAGAGGATTTAAAAAACTGGATTCGCCAAAAAGGTGAAACAGGCATTTATAATTACTGGATGGAAAAAAATACTCTGAGCATGGATGATCAACCAACAGGAATTCTGGAGGAAATGCAATATGGCTAAAAATGTTTTGGGCAGCAACCTTCAAACCTGTAGCGACAATCCGGTTACCGGTTTTTACCGCAATGGCTGCTGTGATACCGGTCCAGAAGATATTGGAGTTCATACGGTTTGCGTCCTTTTAACTGATGAATTTCTCGCGTTCAGCAAAGAAGCCGGGAATGATCTCAGCACCCCCAATCCCCGGTTTAATTTTCCGGGATTGCGCGGGGGAGAGCGATGGTGCCTTTGTCTTTCTCGCTGGATTGAGGCATACAATGCCGGCGCGGCGCCCCAAATATTTCTTGAAGGAAGCCATATCAGCGTACTGGAATTTATTGATATGGAAATTCTGGAGCGTTACGCGGTAAGCTAAGTTCCACATTCCGAATAATTCTATGAATTCTATTATCTTGAGCCTTCTGCAAAACCCGGATTATATAGAAGTCGGTCAACTCCCGGGAACCGCTCTTGATTTGCGCTATGCTTCAAGCAACAATTTTATGGGGAAAAATATTTATCTTGATTTTAACCGGGCTTTTTTGCATAAAACAGCCGCCGAAAAACTGTTTCATGCTCTACAAAAATTATCGGAAATTAAACCCGCCTGGAAGCTCCTTTTACTGGATTGCCTGCGACCGGCAAGGGCGCATCGCCAGTTGTGGGATTTTGTGGCCGGAACCCCGCAGGAGCCTTATGTTGCAAACCCTGATCGCGGATCGCTTCATAGTTTTGGTTTTGCCGTCGATTTAACTCTTCTAAACGAAACCGGCGAGGAGGTGGATATGGGTACTGGTTTTGATTCCTTTGAAGACCTCGCGCAACCCAGATACGAAAATCAAATGATTGATCAGGGGTTGTTGACAAAAAAACAACACGAGCACAGGCTCATTTTGCGAAACATTATGGAAGCCGCTGGATTTTATCAACTCTCTTTTGAATGGTGGCACTACGACGCTGAACGCGGCGATATTGTGCGAAAAAATTACCCCATTATCGAATAGCACATCAATGTTGACCGTGCCGTATAAAGTAGTTTTGCCCGATTGTGGGGGAAATCATATTTACTGCATCGGGCAGTCGTGGATATTTTATCTGCTTTTAATGACCCTGTGCGCCATAAACCCGATCAAAAAAGATATTAGAACCGAAAGAAAAAGATAAGAAAATAATTCGCTTTTTAAGAAAGCCAACGGATCATTTTCCAGCCAGATTTCAACCTTGCGAAAAGTGTTATTGTTGACGTATGTTCGAGACTCCCCATAGGAAGCTATCTTCGCGTTTGACATGGAAATTCCAAAATTTTCAAGAACGCGCCCAACTTCTTCTGCGCGCGCAAGCCCAAGCTGCATATTTAATGAGGCTTCGCCATCCTGATCGGCATAGCCAATAATACGAATTCTTTGTGTGTCATTGTAGCGTTCATACAGGGACAGCATACGCGTTGCAGCCATTATATCCTTCAAGCCTCCCGGCGTTACCGAGTATGAGTTTTTGTCAAAATATACTGAACCAATTTTTGTTTTTACTTCTTTACCAAATTGTCGGTAAGGAAATTCCAGATAATCGCTGTTTTGCGAACAGGAAGCAACTTGTATGGCAAATATTAAAATATATACATAACGACCCATATACCCCAATGCCTGTTATATTGAAGCCGTCAAGCAGATGTTTTGTGCGCAAAAATGGAGATAATGTCAAAAACTGAGTCAGTCTGAATTATTCTGACTGAATATCGAGTTCATGTCCATGCTAAAAATAGATATATTATTGTATGTATTCTAAATATATAGTTATCTAAGCAATGTTGCGAAAATCTATTTTTTTTCGTCTACAAATGGTAGGATGGGTATACTTAAAAAAGGGAATTAACATGGAAAAAAAAATAAACTATATATTTAACCGGAGGCAAAGCTGCGCGCTTGTTGGCGTTGTGGCTGCCGGGTTCATTTCCATTATGTACATTACAATTTCTTATACTGAAAATCAAAATAATCAATTGTTCATGGGCAGCATTTCGTCTGCAACCGGGCTATATACAGGCTTGTTTGGCGTTACAGGCAGTATTTTTTTTGGTTCTCCCCGCCGTATTTTATCAAAACTGCAAAAAAAAGAAAACAATAGCCAAACAACGCATTTCATGGATAGCAAGATAAATAATTTTGAGGCATTTTTTGACCTGTCAGCGGATCTCTTGTTAATCTTTGATAAAAAAGGCCATATTGTGGAAGTAAATTCAGCGTGTACAACATTGGGGTACACAAAAGAAGAAATGATTGGCAAGCATATTACAAAATTTGCTCCCCCCGATGCCCTGAAATCTTCTGCACAAAATATAGCTCGGCTATATGAGGATGGCAAAATATTGTTTGAGTCTTGCATCTTAAGCAAAGATGGAAAAATAATACCTTTTGAAATCAAGGCGAAACTTATTCAGCACAACGGGGAACAAATGGTTATCAGTTCCCATCGGGACATTACCTTGCGCAGGCAAATCGAGAATATGCTCTCCAGGCGCGAATCCAAATACCGGGCTGCCATCGAAACCTCTCTGGATGGATTCTGGATGACCGACTTAAAAGGCAATTTTTTAGAGGTAAATGACGCTTATCTGCAAAAATCAGGATACAGCCGAGAAGAATTTCTGGCCATGAATATTTCTGATCTGGAAGACCCGGGAAAAAAGATGGATGGGATTAACCTCGGAAAAATCATGCATACAGGAAAAGACCGCATCGAAAGTACTCAAAAAAGAAAAGACGGCAGCCTGTGGTCGGCGGAAGTCAGCATCAACCACCAAAATATTGAAGATGGAAGAGTTTTCTTTTTTATTCACGATATAAGCAAAAGAAAAAAAATGCTGGAAGAACTTGAACAAAGCAAGAAAAATCTGGAGCAAATTCTGGACATTGCTCCAATTGGAATGGGGATCGCCCGCATGGATGGTAGCCTGATATATGTTAACGACGCACTATGCAATCTTCTGGGTTATTCAAAAGAAGAATTTAAAAAGCTAAAAATAAAGGATATTACACCGCCGGAAGATCACAAAATAAGAACAGAAAATTTTAATCGCATGGCAACCGGAGAAGCCCCCATTATAGTTGAAAAACGGTACTTGACTAAAGACGGTAAAATAATTTGGGTGCGTGGTTCTGGAATGCTTTTCAATGATATATCTGGAGATATCTGCCATATTATCCAGATGCAAAATATTCATGACCAGAAAATTGCCGACGACAAACTGAAAGCAAGCGAAAAAAAATTCCGCGTGCTTTTTGATTCAGCCAACGACAGTTTTTTTATTCTGAACCTAAATGGTAATTTTGTAGATATAAACAAGGCAGGCTACGAACATCTCGGCTATTTACAGGATGAATTGATCGGCAAACATATTACCGAAATTGTTGCCCCGGATTTAAAATTCGATATGAAGGGAAAAATAAATAAAATAATAAGCGAAGGGCATGCCAAGTTTGATTCGGCCACAGTACATAAAAACGGCTCTGTAATTATCGTCGAGATCAATGGAAAACTGATTGAACAAGACGGCAAATACAACCTTTTTTTCCTGAATCGAAATATTACATTGCGTAAACATATGGAAGACAAACTTCGAACCAGCGAAGCCCTGAGCCGCGCTGTAATTGAACGAATTCTGGACAGCTAAAAATGGAATGGCGACTTTCTTTGGGCGCCCACGCCCCTTTTCTGTCCGCCAGCAAAACCCATAAGA
The DNA here is from genome assembly GCA_029858425.1 of Spirochaetia bacterium. GTDB lineage: Bacteria > Spirochaetota > Leptospiria > Turneriellales > JAOUFE01 > JAOUFE01. The sequence goes on from JAOUFE010000028.1 coordinate 14,087, forward strand.
TCACTTTTTTGCCATAGAACAGTTTTTTTATGGGGTTACTTTAGAATTTCCCCGTCTTTCAACTCCACTTTTTGAAGGGCGTGTTTTACAACGCGAGGATCGTGTGTGCTAAAAATAAAAGCAACCTTGTGATCGCGGTTCATTTTTTGCATAATATCTATGATATTTTCGCTGTTTTCGCTGTCAAGGTTCGCCGTTGGCTCATCGGCCAGGACAATGGTCGGCTTTCCCACAAGCGCGCGCGCTATCGCAACGCGCTGTTTTTGACCGCCAGAAAGTTCGTCGGGTTTTTTCAGTATATGATCTTTCAGGCCAACCTCAAGTAAAAGCATTTCAACGCGGTCTGCTTTTTCTTTCTCATCAATATCCTGACGAATCATTAGAGGCAGCATGACGTTTTCTTTTGCGTTTAAAACCGGAACAAGATTAAAGCTCTGAAAAATAAATCCAATATTAAATAACCGATAATCTGACATTTTATCAAAATCGTCGAGGACAAGTTTTTTATCGCCAAGATAAATGGAGCCTGCTGTTGGTTTGGTCAGCAGCCCGAGAATATTCAGCATTGTAGATTTTCCGGAACCCGATGGTCCTGAAATTGTGAGAAAAGATTTGTTGGGAATTTCCAGATTTATATTTTTCAGGGCATCCACACGGCTGTTTCCTTCGCCATAGGTCATTGTTATATTCTCAAGTCTCATTACTGCCATTGATATCTCCTTTATTTTCAAAATAACGCGATGTAATACTCCGCTCTTAACTGATAGTCAAAAGGTAAAAAATTTCCGTAAAACGATGTAGAGTCCCCGATTTTATATGTACCGGCAAGGGAAAGTTTGGAAGCCTTGTCCAGCTTGATATCGGTTCGCAATGACAACAAATACTCATTATCAAAGGGGTTGCTTATTACGTTAAATGCCACATCAAATATATCTTTAATGTTTACTGACATAAAGCTTGCAATAATATAATGGCGCATGGGCGTAAGCGCATGCCCCGTAGATTCCGTTCCAAGCTGTCCAAGCCAGAGACGGCTCTGGTCAACAAGGCCGGCAGGGTAACTTTCCGGATTTTCTTGTCGATACAGATATTCCAGAGTAAGACTCGTTGTATCGCTCACATCATAACGCAGTCCTGTGAGGGCATCCGCATAAAATGGGGCATTTTTATCGGCAACAACAAAAGATGAGTGCGGTTTTTCATAAAACAATATTTCCCCGTGCCATTCCAAAGAATTTAGAAAATACCGCGAATAGGAAAAACCGCCCTGCTGTTGTTTTTCGGTATAGTAATAAATAATATTAAAATCCCCCTTAAAAAAATCGAGATACAGACGGGCAAAACCTCCCATATAATCGCGATTGTACGGTTGTGTAACAAACGAAAATCCGGCGCGACTCATCGTATTGATTTCAGGAACAGTTCTTGCATTAACAGGAAGGCCGGATTTGTCTTGAAAGGGCGCCGGCAAAAATGCAAAGCTCAGACGGTAGCGGGACAACAATTCCGATTTAAATTCTCCGTCAAAGGAAAGTTCGGCAATCCATGCGCCTTCTCTTTGAGCCGGTTCTCCCGGCAAAGTTGATGTAGGATTAAGGCGATCCAATGGATTTTGAAAAAGTCCCGGCGTAAAAATATGCCGGTATTTTCCAATTAAAAAAGATGAAGACGGAACCAGCGAAATTTCCCAAAATAACTCGTCGAGCCTGATCCAGTCTCCGGCATTTTTTTCGTAAAAAGGCGAGGCGCTTTTATACAAACTCGAAGCGGATCCTTCTACATCCACTTTCAGGGTAGAGGTTGTTTTTTTATCGCGATGCTCAGGATGAACAATTAATTCAAAATTTACCAGAGCCGAAGCGCTTTTTTCTTCGAACAAGCCGTTGGCCGCCGCAATATGGGTTGCATCATTTACAGGCTGATACGAAAATGTTCCAATGCTGAAAAGACGCGATTCAAAAGTTGTTTTGTTTTTCTGGTCATCAACTGTTTGATTCGTTGTTTCTGAGGCGCTTTGATTCGCTGGATTTTTCGTGTGCGGTTCGACGGGGGCATCTTCAATGGTCGCATCCGGTATGACCTGGGAAAAAAGGCTGTTTTGAACGATAAATGAGAAAAGACAGAATATCGTTATGATCATCAGGCTGCTTTTTAAACAAGTAGTTTTCATAAAGAAGTTTTCTGCCCTTTTTGCAAATTATTTTCCCAGGTTATCCGGTCGAAAGCGCGATTCGGGTAAATTGGGGGTTTGTTGAAAGTCTTGCACCGTGAGTACTGTTCTCTGGCTTGTAATCACATTCTCCATGATAAGCAATCCGGGTCTTTCCAGTCCGTGGTAGGTTTTTATTTCCCTGTATTTAAGAGTTTTCATGTGGTGGCCTGCGTTATCATAAAAATGCTGCTGAACCGGCTGAAGTCCGGTTTTTAACACCCACAGGCGAATTAAAAAATAAGCGGCTCCGGATTCTTTTTTTGCTGTCATGTCGATAACATACTGGGTAGCCGATTCTTTTACAATTTTTACATCGTAAAGATCAAGCCAGTTCAGGCGCAACACATCGGCATTGTTAAAATCGCCGTTGCCGATCGAGTCGCGGTCGGCCAATCGCACAACTTTATGACTATCCGGTAAATAACTCCAGATTTCTCCATTGATATTTAAAATCTGGCGGCCTTTGTCGCGCGGGGGATCAAAAAAGGAAACATGAACAGTTTGCGAATTTTTCGCCTGCACCAGAAGCGAATAGCTTTGTTCGGACTTATCCACACGGTAGTTGGTAAAAGCGTAGCGCCCGGTCCACTGGCCGGGAGAAAGTTTCTTTAATACCTCAGATACAATTTCAACCGCCTTTGGACTCGACTGCGTCCAAAGCGGTACAGTCGTTAGGTTAACCAGAACAAGCGCTAAAAAAACAATTAATTTTTTCATTGTAATTCTCCTTCTTAAATATGTGTAAGAGCATCCTGCGGACTCAGTTTGGAGGCAAGACGAGCCGGATAAAGCGAACCAATTACTCCGGCAAGCATACCAAAAAGTACGGTTTGCATAATAAAAAATATTGTGTTAAAAGGATGAATAATGACCTTGTCAATTGTGCCGGGAATTAAAAACGGCACTCCATTTAACCCCATAACTCCAACGATAATGGATCCCAATAAAACTCCAGTAATTCCGCCCGCCAGTCCCAAAAATGTACTTTCCATTAAAAAAAGACGTATTATATGTTTTCGCTTATATCCAATGGCCATCATGGTTCCAATTTCGCGGGTTCGCTCGGAAACGGTCATAAAACCCGTAACGATAATGGCAAAAATCACAAATATCATAATGACGCTCATCACCACAGAAAATACGATATTTTGCAGACTCATAATGTTGGCAAAAAATTTGTTAATTTCATCCCAGGGTTCGGCAACAAGATTGTAGGCAGCAAGTTTTTCGTTGAGAATCGCGGCCACTTCCTGACGATTTTTTGTGTCATCGAGAGAGATTACAATTTCATTGATTTTTCCTTCGCTGCCGAGAAGTTTTTGAGCCGCCGAAAGATTCAGGTAAATCATGGTTTTGCTGGCAGTAGGGTTGGGAAAATCAATGATGGCGGTAAGTTCGGCCTGAAGAGAATGCTGCGCGCCGTTTGGATCGGAGGTCATTAATATCAATTCATCGCCAATGGCGGCCATTTCGGGTTTATTATCCACCATGCTGGTAAACCCCTCGCGCATCGTAGTGCCCAGCATCACCTGATGAAATTCGCTTACTTTGGCTTTCAGGTTTTTGGCGGCATTTTTGGGAAGGGGTTTTGCCAGACTTACCGGCATATCCATCGGGGCATCGGCAATATCTTTGGTATCAATAGAATCCAGAACGAGATTTTTTTCAAGAGATGAATCCAGAAAATGACCGTTCCCCTTTTTGACCATATCCCTCAGGCGCGGGCAAACACGGTTTTCGCCCTGCGGGTCAATGCCAATGGCCATAAACGGCGTGGTGGTCTGGGATTTCTGGTGATTGATAATTCCGCCAAAAAACAGCCTTTCGGTAACGCCGGTAACATGAGGTGTGTCGAGAATAATACGCCTTATTTCTTCGGTCGATTGAAAAAGATAGTCGTAGGATTTGGAAGGTAGCGCATTGCGAAATCCCTTCATGGTTACCTGGATATCGCCAATTTCGGCTTTGGTATTGCTTTCCTTGATTTCCTTTTGCAGACCGTTTAGAAAACCCCGGATGTTAAATAAAAACGTGATGCCGATGGTCGTTACCAGAATGGTAAGCAGGCTGCGGCGCAAATTGCGGGTTACGTTTTTGATTGCGAGCAGGTAAAAATTTTTCATATTCGTATCCTTATATTTTTCCTTTTGATATTCACATGCCCCCTTTTTAAAGGGGCAAGTCTGCCCCTTCGGCGCGAACGACTGAGCGTTCAGTCACGGCATCGCTGAACGCGAGGAAGTGTCAAAAGCGCCTGAGCAAGGTTTTTGACCACGGTTTCGCGCCTACCCCGAACATATTGTTAATGAGTAAGTACTCACTCATTGCTGTGTTGTCAAGCATTTTTTGTTTAAGTATATTTTATTTTTCAGGAAATGACAATATTTGGTCAATTATGTGCCTAAAAAAATGCTCCCAAACTCACGCAGGTAAAAAAGAGCCCGGAACTTGATTTAACCGAAAAGGCGCTACAAAACCCAGGATTAGGCAAGCTGCTGGTTTCCCATCGCCATCCCTGCGCATAAAATATCTACGGTAGATTGAATTTCCATTTTATCATCCCAATTCTTGTCGGGGAAAAGCAATACTCGTAAAACAGCGTAACCCAATAAACTCGACATGGTCAACCGGATAATCACGGCGGTATCCAGCGGCTTTAATATACCTTTTTCCTGATGGCGTTTCAAAAACTGGTTTACCAGCGGAAATATTTTTAGCTCAAACTGTTCGCGGGCAAAATTTTGCAGTTGCGTATCAAAACTGATTTCCTGAAGAATAATTCTCAGAAAAGATTGGTTGCTTTTAATAAAATCAAGGCGCTCCTCAAAAAAAAGGGTTAAAAATATCCGGATATCGGAATAATCTTTTTCCAGAAGCGACTTTATCCTCTGAACGGTTAAAGGAATCAGGGTTTTCTCAACAACGGCAAAAGCAATTTTTTGAAATAGTGTTTTTTTGTTTTTGAAATGCTTAAAAATCAAACCTTCGGCAACGCCGGCTTTTTTCGCAATTTCTCCGGTCGAAGCCCCCGAAAAACCTTTTTGGGCAAATATTTCCAGAGCAGATTCGTAAATTTTTCTCTGCTTGTCCGTCATTTCCGGGAAATTTATTTCTTCGCCTGATTTATCAATATCCATTGATTTTACAAAACACTGCTGTGTGGGTTGTCAATCAAGAATTGATGTTTTAACCGATTTTGAAGATAGTGACTGAGTCAGCGTTCAAAGAGCCTGGCATGAAAACGCGCATTTTACTGCATTCTGACGTGAATATCGAAGTTCTTGTCCATATCCCTTAACAGAACATTACAATATTATAAAAATACAATATAAATTCCTTGCAAAAGCAAATCTATTTCAAAAAATGGGTTCAATTATGAAGTACGGATTCATTCTGGATAATCGAAAGTGCATTGGCTGTCATGCCTGCACCGTGGCCTGCAAGTCGGAACACAATGTGGCCATTGGCGTTAACCGCACCTGGGTCAAATACATTGAAAAAGGCATTTTTCCCGACAGCCGACGATTTTTTACCGTCATGCGGTGCAACCACTGCGAAAATCCGCCCTGCGTGGCCATTTGCCCTGTGGGCGCCATGTTTCAACGCGAAGATGGCATTGTGGATTTTAATAACGAACGTTGCATTGGTTGCAAATCCTGCACCCAGGCCTGCCCATACGATTCCATTTATATGGATCCCGAAACCTCTACTGCCGCAAAATGTAATTTCTGCGCTCACCGCATTGACCAGGGGTTAAATCCTGCCTGCGTAAATGTCTGCCCTGAAGAAGCCATTATTGTGGGAGATATGGATAACGCTACATCGGCCATTCGAAAAATAATGGGTCGCACCCAGTTGCAAACCCGTAAAGCCGAAAAAGGTACCACGCCAAAAGTATACTATATCAACTCCGAAGCGGCAGCGCTTCACCCAATGGCGGCGCCACCAACCAATCAATATCAGCAAACCGCCCAGATTGCCGGCGTAGGGCATTACGCAAAATTTGCCGAGAAGCGGATTGAAGAAAATAAATCCCGCTTTGTTCAGGCCATGGGAGCAACCCTTGCGCCTTATGAAACCGAAATTGCCGCAAAACAGGGCGTTACCCTGGCCGATGCCGGCGGCGAAGACGCTAAATTATTAAAAGGAAATATGCGCCGAACCCACGATGCCCCATCTAAAGGGCCTTTGTGGAACTGGGAACTACCGGCCTATCTATGGAGCAAGGCCATTGCATCGGGAATTGTAATCATTGCGGCACTGGGCAGTCTGACTGGCTGGTGGAATTCCGGAAATTCCTGGTTTGCGCCTGGATCTTCCTTTGCCTTTCTTGTATTAACGACCATATTCTTGATTAAAGATCTGGATAAACCTTCGAGATTTTTATACGTTATTTTGCGTCCGCAATTTAAATCCTGGCTTACCCGAGGCGGTTACATCTTGTCTGTTTTTGGCGTTTTTTTAGCTCTTTGGGGATTTGGCCTTTTAATTGCCAATGATATGGTCGTCCAAATTGCTCAATGGGGCGGCTTGATTGAGGGAATTATTTTGGCCGGATACACCGCCTTTTTATTAGCTCAGGCTAAGGGTCGCGACTTTTGGCAGAGCCCGCTTTTACCCTTTCACATGCTGACTCATGCCCTTATGGCCGGCGCCGCATTCTTTTTTATAGCAACATCGTTTAATCCGCTTTCGGATGATTTTGGGCTATTGTTAAAAAATCTCCTGATGGGCGCCCTTGTTCTGAATTTGTTTATTTTATTTTTTGAGCTAACTGTGCCGCATCCAACGACAGACGCCAAACTCGTAGTTAAAATGATTCTGGGTAAAAAGTTTGGCCTGCTTTTTTACTCGCTGGTCTTGCTTGCCGGAAACATTCTCCCGCTTGTTATTTTAGGGATGAATATTGTTCCGTTTGAAATTGCCGGTGTTTTGGTTCTTTTTGGAATTGCCATTACCGAGCACATCTGGATTAAAGCGCCCCAACTCATTGCATTAAGTTAAAAGGAAACATTATGTCAAAACCGCATTATAAACCATCTGTTATTGAAAAAATCGCCGAGGCTTTGCATATCATTCCCAATTTGCATGGCAAGGGTAAAAATGATCAACCCGGATATAAAACGGATTTAAGTAAATTTCCGCCCATTGAAAAATGGAACGACTGGGAAGAATTTGATCCTTCCGTTTGGCCCAGAAAAGAAAAGAAAAAATATTCGTTAATACCAACCAACTGCTTTAACTGTGAATCTGGCTGCGGACTGGTTGCCTACATTGACAAAGAAACCAATGAAGTTCGCAAGTTTGAAGGCAATCCCTTTCATCCTGGCAGCCGAGGCAGAAACTGCGCCAAAGGCCCCGCTACGATTAATCAAATCCATGATCCCGACCGTATTTTGTATCCTCTCAAACGAAAAGGCGAACGCGGCAGCGGCCAATGGGAAAGGGTCTCCTGGGAAGATGCCATGAATGATATTGCTTCCAGAATCGGCAAAGCTATTAAAGAAGGCAGAAACAACGAAGTTGCCTACCATGTGGGCAGACCGGGGCACGAAGGGTATATGGAACGCGTTTTAAACGCCTGGGGAGTCGATGGGCACAACAGCCACACCAACATTTGTTCTGCCGGCTCGCGTTTTGGTTACGCCCTGTGGCATGGCTTTGACCGGCCGTCGCCCGATCACGCTAATGCAAAATTTATTTTATTGATTAGCGCGCATCTGGAATCCGGACATTATTTTAATCCGCATGCCCAGCGAATTATGGAAGCCATGATGAACGGAAGCAAACTCGCCGTGATCGATCCAAGGCTTTCGAATACGGCCAGTATGGCCGACTATTGGGTTCCGGCTTATCCGGGAACCGAAGCCGCTATGTTATTGGCCATGGCTAAAATCATTCTTGATGAAAAGTTGTTCGATCCGGAATATATGCAAAACTGGGTAAACTGGCAAGAGTATATGGCCGCTGAAGAACCCAAACAGGAATGCACCTTTGAAAATTTTATAGAATCTCTCCAAAAAAAATACAGCGAATACACGCCAGAATTTGCGGCCAAAGAATGCGGCGTCGATGCAGAAATGATCGTTAAAATTGCGCATGAAATTGGCCGGGCCGGAAAGGCTTTTTCCGCTCATGTGTGGCGTGCAGCGAGCATGGGTAATGAAGGAGGTTGGGCCGTTGCCAGAGCATTACATTTTTTAAGCGTTTTAACGGGTAGCGTAGGAACTGTAGGAGGAACATCCCCCAGCGGCTGGCAAAAGGTCAAACCAAAGCTTTTTGACAATCCACCGGCGCATAAGTTTTGGAATGAACTGCATTTTCCCAAGGAATATCCTTTTTCTCATTTTGAAATGAGTTTTATATTACCTCATATGATTAAGGATGGACGCGGCAAACTGGACGTATATTTTACGCGCGTATTTAACCCGGTCTGGACCTATCCCGATGGATTTACCTGGATGGATGTCCTGGAAGACGAATCCAGGGTGGGTCTTCATGTAGCCTTAACCCCGACCTGGAATGAAACCGCATATTATGCCGATTATGTGTTACCCATGGGGCATTCTTCCGAACGTCACGACTGGATCAGCTATGAAACCCATGCCGGTAAATGGGTGGGCTTTCGTCAGCCCGTATTGCGCGAAGCCGCACGCCGGGCCGGAAAAAAGGTCGAGTTCACCTATGAGGTAAACCCCGGCGAAGTGTGGGAAGAAGACGAGTTCTGGATCGAACTTTCCTGGAAAATTGATCCGGATGGCTCCATGGGAATCCGAAAACATTTTTTATCGCCTTACCGCAAAGACCAAAAAATCAACATCGATGAATACTATCAATATGCGTTTGAAAATTTACCCGGTCTGCCAGAAAAAGCCAAAGCCGAAAATTTAACGCCTCTGGATTACATGAGAAAATACGGCGTATTTGAGGTAGAGAAAAAAACCTACAACAAACATCTTGCCAGGGTCGATGCAACCGGAGCCGAAATTAACTCCAAAAACGGCCTCGCTAAAAAAGACGGCAAGACCATCGGCGTTCTGGTGAACGGAGAAGTCGTGGAAGGCTTTCCTACGCCATCCAGAAAGCAAGAGTTATATTCGCAGACCATGAGCGACTGGAAATGGCCGGAATATACCTTGCCGGTTTATATTAAGAGCCACATCCATTCCGATAAAATTAACTCCACAAAAAACGAATTTACCCTTTTGCCAACATTCCGGCTGCCCAACCTGATCCACTCCCGATCGGGAAATGCGCAATGGCTCGTGGAATTAGCTCATAAAAATCCCGTCTGGATCCATACCTCCGATGCCGAAAGGCTGGATATCAAAATGGGCGATTTAATCCGCGTTAATACCGAAATTGGTTTTTTTGTCAACCGGGTCTGGGTCACCGAAGGGATACGCCCCGGCGTGGTGGCGTGTTCTCACCACATTGGTCGCTGGCGAAAACTAGACGACCCAAACGGCAACCGGTGGGCCAGCAACCTGGTAAATGTTTCCAAAGAAGGACCGGATAATAACATTTGGAAAATGCGCATTCTCGACGGAGTTCGCCCGTTTCATTCCAGCCACCCCGACAGCAAACGCATTTACTGGAGCGATGGAGGCGTGCATCAGGATATTACGCATGCCGTGCATCCCGATCCCATCAGCGGGGCGCATTGCTGGCACCAGAAAGTTATGCTTGAAAAAGCACATAACGGCGACAGATACGGCGATGTCTCTGTGGATACGAATAAATCCATGCAGGTATACCGGGACTGGCTGAAAAAAACGCGCCCTGCGCCTGGCCCGGGCGGACTCCGAAGACCGCTATGGATGGGACGCCCGTTAAAACCGGCCGATGATTTGTTTTATATAAAAGACAAATAATGTTGTGAGGGGGAAATTGCCCCTAATCATAATTATCCTCTCAGGTTCTGAAACAAATACTCGAGACCGTTTAGCTTGATTTCATAAACCGCTCCGGGCATTTCGCCGAGTTTACCAGAAGGAAACCCCTTTTGATGGCACCATATAAGGTAGTGTTCTGGCAAATCAATAAGAAGCCGATCCTTAAATGCCCCAAATGGCATTTTGTATTTGGCCAATTCGAGTAATTTTTCTTCATCCATCTATTGCATT
>JAOUFE010000144.1 GCA_029858425.1 Spirochaetia bacterium
TCATTCCGCGCTTTTTTTGATTTTCTTTATTTTCATTTTTACCTCAATTAATTTTCAACCATGATTATATTGTTTAAATTTTCATTATTGGGATATAATTTTCCCAGATTTTTTAGGACTTTTCCGAAAAGCTCCATTGGCTTTTGAATTTCATCCCTGGACTGGTTTATAAATTCTTTCATTAATGTCAAATACATATTATAAGACGATTGATTGGTAAAAAGGATATGATAACCGGATTTATGAATGTTCATTAATGCCTCTATTTGTGTGATGTTTACAGGATCATCCTGGAAGTTTATCCGGGATGATCCAGATTTTTTGCCATAATAACCAATGTCTGTGGCATTACTTTCGCTATTTGTATTCTTATCCGGATCAGGAAGCCATATTTTCATAATCGAGTAACCAGGGGTGTTTGCAGAATCGTAGTCCCAGGATATTTTCGATGTAACATCCTGTAAAGTCTGCTCAGGCGAGGCCGTTGCAGAGAAATATTTTAAACCCGATTCCCTCGAAAGAATCAAATCGCGGAGCCTTTTGTCTTTCGATGGGATATAGTTGATATTGTCAGCAAAGGAAGCCAGAGTTTTTGAAATTTCTGCTTCGCTTATCCTGTTGATGGTAGCCTTGTTTTGGCTCCAGGTCCAGGAGTAATACTCATCCGAATTTATCATAAAAATTCCCGATAGATTTTTTTCAAAGGCAAATTTTTCTGGTTTTTGATTTCTGTCGAAAGAAAAATATGTACTTAAGGCCTTTTCATTCTCATGGGCCATAATATAATATTTTTCCATAAATGAAAAATCTGCATAGGTAATGTCCTTGATCCCGTTATCTTGCTTCAACAGATTTTCCAGCCTCGAGAATGTTTCCTGTTGACCGACACCCAGAAAACTTGTATTCTGACTGGCCATTTTCAAGCCTTCAAATGGATTCAAATTTACAGAAATTGCAATCAATTGCCCGATAAAAGCTGAATTTGCGAAAGACACCCCGTTATTGCCATTTTTTATGAGATCATTCAGTTTTTCGGTCGTCGAGCCAAGTGCATTTACTGAGCCTGAAATATCCGCGTATAATTTCTGTTGCCGGTTTTTAATGCTTTTCCCGAAGGAGCAACCGGAAATAACCGTTAAAAGATTTTTATTCGCAAGCTCACTATTTTTTTCGGAGTCAATAAATTGAACCAGATAGTTTATTAGCGTCTGTTTCTTGTAAAATCCGTCCCTGTCATTTTCTGAAATATTTTTTAAAAATGAATCAGCAATGTCTTTTTCAGTAATTTGAGAAGATTTTATATTTCGAATAATACCGGCAAAGTTTTTTAATGCCTGATCACCTGCAAAGGATTCTATAATTTTGTCGTATTCTGCAGGTGTAGATTCAAATGACATAAGTTTTTTTAGACTTAACAGGGCAGGGTCATTGAAAGGGAAATTTTCTCTTTTATTTGTAGAAATTAAGTAATCTATTTTTTGCCAGAGCGATAAAGTGGAAATACCGTTTTGCAAATATGCGATGGCATTTTTATATTCCCCTGATATGGTCATGGCTTGTATCCATTTATCTTTTTGAAGGGTTCCCTTCATAAAATAGCGTATTCTCTCGGACAGGTTTTCAGGCAATTTTTCATCAGTTAGAGAATTCTTTTCTGGAATATTTTTTAACGTTTCCGGGGGATCGTTCAGAAAAGCAGTTAAGTTCCCTGAAAATAATTTGCCCAGGTAGTATGATTCCAGTATAGAAAAATAATTAGCTTTGGTGTAATGAAATTCAGCAGGGAGAATTTTGAATACATTAAATGCCATTTCCTCCTGGTCTGCCCCAAGGAGCAAGGTTATGTACTTTAATGCCTGTTGATTAAAGGCAAGAGGCAGACTCCCATCATCAAGACTTGTTTTGTCTTTAAAAAGCTGAAATTCTTTGGGAACTTGTAAAAGATTGGAATCGGTTCCCGAATCAAGAAGGATATTTACTTTGGATAAAAACCGGTGAAAGTCTGGCGGAACTTTCGCGGTAGTAATATCTTTTGAATTTTTTCCCTGCATAAGTTTTGTTTCCATGTTATTGTAAATATCATTGCATTTTTCGATATTATTTAGTGCGCTGTCGTATTGAAAGTCCCGGCTTTGTTTCAATGTAAATAAATCACACGTTTCAAGTTCCACTTTTTGATACCGGGACAGAATTCTCGCAGAGTCTGGAGAGCTTCGGTTTATTAATGAACCAGAGATATCTGTGTTTCCTGAATATATAATATTGTCCTTGTTTTTTATGTTTCCTTCAATAATTTTTGCTACTGTGTTCCCCATTGCGCTTCTGGCGCCTGTCAGGTGTATCGCGGTTGTGGAATTTGATGCTGCCAGTAAAATATTCACGGCGCTTGTATATAAAACAAGCTGACTTTTGTCTTCAATGCTATATGAGAAAATACTTAAAGCAGAGGGCGACCTTCTCTCGATGATCTCCCTGAAAACTGGAGAATTGCCATTAAAGTCCTTCTGCGTTATTTCAAAATCAATTCCGTTGTACCAGTTGTCAGGATTTTTGTTTGATGAGATTGAGGTTACATCTGGCATATTTAATGGATTCTCTACTGGAATGCCAAATTTCCCGTTTTGAATAAAGCGAGTCGCCGTTATGTTTGTATTTTTTGAAAATAAAAGGGTCGATTGAACAGTAAAATCCCTTGGGGCATTATTTTGGGTGTATTTTGAAAATGGAAAGGACATATAATTTACGTCTGGATAAATGATGCTGATATTTTTGTTTTTTATCCAGCTAATAAAATTTTTAAACTCAACCGGCATGTTTTGGATCGATGGTTTTTCTGGACTGCTATCCTCATGCGTTAGAAACTCTTCAACACTCTTTGAGGTTAAAGCAAAAGTTCTTGTCTCAAAATTGTTTTGATCCGGATATTTGTAAATAAAATTTGTACCGCTTTCATTTTCAATGATATACAAATATGATGCTTTTATGTTTATTATATCATTTACGGAAAGCAGATCCGGAAACAGGGCATAGGCATAACCTGAAAGTTTTGGGTTCTTGAGAATTGCATTCTTGATTTTCACCTTTTCTTTAAGGAGTTGTTCCATGATGCTGTCCAGAGAATCCGTAGACTCCCGTTGAATTTTTAAATTCTCTATATCGGCAGCCAGGATTTCCTCCACTTTTTCGAGTTCTTTATAGTCATTCAATTCATTTGCCAGATTTTCGTCAAGGGAACTGAGCATGGATTCAAGTATTTTTTTAAGTTTGATAACGCGGTTAAAATTTGCAAGATAAATGGTGTTCATATATTGTTTGTTTTTCAAGTTTTCTTGTATCATTGCATTGCTGATTTCTCTGAATATTTCCTGTCTTTTTTTTGCAAGGTAGGGATAGAGTTTTAAAGTAGAGTCGATTTTTTGAAGAACCTTGTAGGCGTCATTTTTCCCCGCCATATGAGCCAATGAGTAATATCGGAATCCGGAAACAATTAAAAATTCATTTGCCTTGAATTCGTAAGCTTTGTCGTATGTTTCTTTGTAGATATCCATGGCTTTGTCAAGTTCTCCCATGGATTCATAAACAAGACCTTTATCCAGATCCAGGATCATGGATAATCTTCGATCCTTTTTTTGGTCGTATAGTTTTATATCCTCTCCCTGAATTTTTGCAAACCCATCCAGAGAATAAAGCACATTTTTGTTGCTTTGGTAGTTTTTCTCCGCATTTTGATAATACGCAGCAAGATCTGTCGCTTTTTGTTTCGCTGACGGATTATCTCCGTACATCAGGGAATATGCTTCAAAAATCCCCCTGTAAATCAATATTCTGCTGATTTTTGAAATGGCATCTTTTTCAATTTTTGCTTTTTCTGAAATTGTAAGTTTGATATGGGGATTTTTATCCTTGAGCTCTTCTTCAGCCTTATCGGTTTCCAGTTTTACATACTGATTTTTAAAGGAGTCCAATTCTTTTAGATGCTGGGCTGCGAGCTTGTGTTTTTCGAGGCTGGACTTGCCAAGATCGATTTCACGGCATGCAATTGCCATTAAGTTTTTTGCGGCAAGATAGTAAATTTTCATGTTATCAGCATCGATTGCTTTTTTTAAGGCCAGCTCATACTTGTCTCTGGCTCCTTTCATGTCTCCTGCAATAAACTGCAATTCTCCGGATCGCATGAGCGCCGAGAGCAATGTCTGGCGACCATGTTTGGTATCATCCCTTCCTGCTTCTTCGACAAGTTGGGCAAGCGCAAACGCGGACTTTGAATACCCGCCAATTATTTTATAAATGTCTGCCCTGATGGAATGCAAATACTCAAGTTGATTCAGGGTGGGCATTTTGTAGGCAAGATGATTATCTCCTCCCTTGAATACGTCATCCGGTTCCGAAAACCAGGGCATGTTGAAGTTAAACAGATCCAGACCAAAAATTTTAAATTTGGTTGGATATCGGGGAGATTTAATCACAGGAAATTTTCTAATGTCGGCTTCAGCAAGGTCTAAAGTGGAAAGCGCTTCGCTTGATCTATGGAGGTTGTGCGTTAAATTCATTTGTTCCAGAAGGTTGCGGCTGATTTCAAGATATATCATGGATAGATTGTCGTTGATAGATGTGCCTTTTGATGCATTGATTACTTCTCTATAGTATTCTACAGCTTTATCATATTTTCCGGCATTGGAGGCGGACATTGCAAGATACTTTAGTATTGCGCTTTTCTGGAAATAAACAATTGTTTTTTCCGGCAATTTTTTGGGCGATCTGGCATTATAGTATTGCAGGGATTTATCCAGTCGGACCAATGCGTCATTGTAATGGCCGAGAAAAAAACCGGCTTTGCCAAAGTGAAAATAAAACTGGGCTTCCTGAACCTTGCTGTTGAACAAATATTTATTTTTTCCAGTAAGGGTAATGTTCGAATAGTTTTCTTCGGCTTTGGCATAATTATTCAGCAGAAAGTAGTTGTTTGCCAGATTCAGTCGTATACTTTGAATAACTTCCGGATTTGAATCCAAAGGCAGGTAGGTCAGGCTTTTTTGATACAATTCGATATTTTTTTCATACAGATAATCTGGAAAATATTTTTTGTAGAGAGATGAAAAAATATTTTTGTCTTTTTTCATCTCGTTTCCAATTTTTGATGTATAGACATCCGTATCCCTCTTTTCATCGATGAATTGATACATCCAGCCCAGCATTATATAGGCATCGGCAAATGTTGCATCTGCGTATATAGACCACTGGAAATCTTCCTCTGCCTCAAAAAAATATGTTAAAACTGTTTCTTTATTTTCTTTGTTTAGCTCCCTGTTTGCTTCAAAATTGCGGTGCAGTTTGATCCCGTACATTGTGTTTAAATAGGCGCGGCCAAAAATAAACGAGTTAATTGTATTTTTTCGTGCGAACTCAATATTTGTTTTGTAAAAATCAAGAACAGCATGGATCGTTTGATTGTCATTGAACTTTAAAAGCATTTCATCAAGGTCAATAAATGTATGCAGCGATGTACTCTCTACGACATGGGGCGCAATTCCTTTGGGTTCCAGGTTGAGTATGAGCTGAATGAGGGGTAAAAAGGCGTTCCATGCTTCTGCGACTTTTCCGGATTTTCTATAAAGATTGGCAGATTTTCTATAGTAAGAAAATACCTTATAAACAAGATTGTCAATATCATCAATATTGAATTTTTTTTCATATCTTAGCAGGGCTTGCAAATAGGAGGCATAGGCCTTATCCAGTTGACTCGTATTTTCAAATGACTTTCCCTCGTTGGT
>JAOUFE010000145.1 GCA_029858425.1 Spirochaetia bacterium
GAATAGACATAACCGCATTTAATTTTCGGCTTGATGGAGTCTTTTCATGATAGAATTTTCATGCCGAATGTCTATTCCTTCGGTAGCAAATATCACATTTTCGGCAATATTGGTGGTGTGATCCGCGATTCTCTCAAGGGCTTTTGCGGCAAAGGCAAGGCGAATAGAATCAGAATATTTTTGGAGAATCAGATATTCCAGTTTGTCTACTTCGTCGTCTTTCAGAATTATTTCTTTTGAGAGTGCGCTGTCCTGGTTTAAGAGCGCTTTTACGGCGTCTATTACCATCTCGTAAACTTTTTCAGACAATTCTTTAAGTTCGACAGGAATTGGAGGTTTGAGGTTTTTTAGTTCTTTGGCCACGTTTTTGCATTCATCTCCGATGCGCTCCAGATCCGCATTGAGTTTAATTACGGAAAATACAAAACGCAGATCGGAAGCCATCGGGTTTATTAATGCCAGAAGAGCAACCGCCTGTTGATCTATTTGTTTCTCAAGGGAGTCTATATAGCGATCCTGTTTAAAGACATATTCCAGAGATTCAAAATTTTCCGCGTGAATGCTTTTTCGAATCGTGTCTACCATGCTGCTGGCGATTTCAGTCATTTCCTGGAGAGTTTGTCTCAATTCCTGCACCGATTTTTCGATTTTTAACATTATCCAAACCTCCCTGTGACATATTTTTCTGTTAATTTATTTTCAGGCGTTGTGAAAAGTTTATGGGTCGGGTTGACTTCAATAATTTCTCCAAGGTAAAAAAAAGACGTTATATCCGATATTCTTGCCGCTTGCTGCATGTTGTGCGTGACAATGACTACCGTATAACTTTCCTTGAGTTCCAGTATAAGTTCTTCAATGACCTGTGTGCTGATCGGATCAAGCGCGCTGGTGGGCTCATCCATTAATATAACCTCTGGCTGGGTGGCGATTGTACGTGCAATACAGAGGCGTTGCGCCTGACCGCCTGAAAGAGCCAAAGCGGAATCAAACAACCGGTTTTCAACTTCTTTCCACAAGCCCACTCTTTTCAGGGAGTCTTCTACAATGTCGGTTATTTTTTGTTTGTTTTTTTCGCCGCTGATTCGGATACCATAGGCTACGTTGTCAAATATAGATTTTGGGAATGGATTTGGTTTTTGAAAAACCATGCCCACTTTTCGCCTTAATTGAGTTACGTCCTGTTTTTTGTCGTAGATATCGTTGTTATCAAGAGTTACAAGACCGGTAATAACCGCGTTGGATACAAGGTCATTCATGCGGTTGAGGCATTTTAATAGAGACGATTTTCCGCACCCCGATGGTCCGATAAAGGCAATAATATTATTGGCCGGAATTTTAATGTTGATTTTTTTAAGAGCATGATTGGCTCCATAAAATAAATCCAGCATTTCTACCTTAAGCTTGTCTTTTTCTTTAGTCATGGCCATGGCAAATTCCACAATACATTTATGCGCCACTTTTGATTTATCTTACCGTTGAACAAGAGAATTTTTATTTATAGACAATTAAATGACGGGTCTGTTCCGCTATTGCCTGTTTATTTTGTTCTTCATGGAGAATTTGTGGCGCCGGGGGTTGCAAAAGTATTAAATCTGTAACTGAAATGGATATCTGTATTCAAAACAGGATCGCCAATGCTGTTGCTTTTCCAGCTTGATATTGTATTCCCCGGTAAATCGGGAGATATTCGTTCGCAGGAGCGGCGAATTTTATTTACGGCGTCGTTGAGTCCCAAAGAAAGAGATGAGAGCGAAGCGCTTCTATCCGAAACGATATCTGCAATGGTTCCAGGAAAAAGCGCCTGATCGTAATGTCCCTCGAGGATCCCATTGCCGTTGGAATCTGATCCCGCAAAATTCGCTTCCGTAAAACTCCCGTCGGTGAGCAGGCACTGGGTAATTGTATTGTTCAATGTAAAATCAAATGTAAAATTGTATTTTAAAAACGAAGCAGCTCCATTCCTTTGAATTACCATAAATTCGCGGGGTTGAATTATTGTTCCGTACGGGAGCGCAAAAAGCGGCGCGCCAACGGCTCCCGGAATATCCGTAGAACAGCCAAAAATCCATCCTCCGATATTCGAGGGAGATCCAGACCGGTTATAGAGTTCTACAAATTCATCGCCCGCAAAGCTTGTGCCGCTTGAGTCGTATGCTCCCATATAGTGAATTTCATTAATAATAACGGAACCATTGGCGCTATGCGGAGCGGCGCTGTTTTCATGGCCGGGCGAAGCAAAAGTTCGATAAGTATATTCCGTTGGCATCATGCTTGTTGGCGATGTCAGGGTGTTCATGTGCCAGTTGCGCAATTTAGAGCCGTCCAGGAGAGGCGATATTTTTTCCATCGATCGGGCTCCTTCTCCTGAAATATTATATTTTAGAGTATTAAGGCCAGTTTTTGAAAAAAAATCAGCAGCGTATAAATTCCAGGGATCGCCGGTATAATCCAGCGCTCTGTCAATGATTTGCCCCTGAAGTCTTGCATCAAAATAATGTCCAGTAGTAGATCCTCCCGGATGAAATGCAGATACCGGGGTTCGATTATCCATGAATAGACATTCTCTTGTACTATTGGAAATGGATAAACCGGGTATGGCAAGATTTGCGTGATGAAAAGCGCCATCACGATTTTCAGTTAGTACGAGATATTG
The DNA here is from genome assembly GCA_029858425.1 of Spirochaetia bacterium. GTDB lineage: Bacteria > Spirochaetota > Leptospiria > Turneriellales > JAOUFE01 > JAOUFE01. Next base: position 2,654 of record JAOUFE010000145.1, read on the forward strand.
GTGTGGCTGCATTATATATCCTTCAGGAATCGCAAAAATATTCTGTACAGAGCTGCCGCTCTCTGTACAAGCAATCGTCATACTGCCGATATCAATCTGCTTTTGTGTCTCGTTGTATAATTCGAGGGCTTCATCGGAAGTTTTCTTCTGCCCGGAATTTGTTATGCTCCCCATCCAGACAAATTCATTAAACAGGACTTCTCCCGGTTTTGGCACATCCGCTTTTACATAAACAGGCTGCGAATGTGAGTAAATTGTATCCCGAATTTCTTTAAGAGATTTGTATACAGCGTCGGATTCAATTTCAATTAAAACAGAGTCTTCGCTGGATGTACCGGTTGCATTCAGCGAGCCGTTATAGAATACTATTCTTTTCTTCCCATTTCTGTCAGAAAATAAAAAAAGATGTGTTTCAAATTTACCGGGCTGCGAATTGATATACGAAAGGTTTTGGCTGCAAAACCCGGGATTGTCTCCACAGTAGCCGCCGCTTATGAAAAATTGTTGAATAAACGAGTCAGTTTCAAAAATGGAATCATCGGTAAATATCATGTTTGTATTTTTTCCGTTTTGAATACGTGCGGCAAGTTCATGAGAAAATCCGGTTTGAGAAAAATTGATTTTTGATGAAAATATATATAGATCGTTGGTTGATTTCATTTGTTCTGTTAAATATTCGACGGGTTTATTTTGCGGTCCGCGCATAATCTTCCATTTCGAATGATTTAGTTCATAAATCACGGGATTCCAGAAAGCTTGTTTTAGACTTCCGGATATTTTGTTTCTGAGCAATCCTGTTTCATTTAAAAATTCATTAACGATTGAGTTACCGGTCATTTCAAGAATAAAAGTAACAACCGGAAAATCCATAAACAAATCATCCATGGGTTGGCTTGAAAACCAGATTTTGTTTTTATCAATCAGGCAAAAATTATCCATCATTTTTCCCGCTGGATTTACAAATACAATTTCCTGTTTTAATTCGCTAAAGCCTCCGGTTTTCATGTTTTGTGCAGAAGCATTTGGCAAACCGTTGCAGTCGGCCATAATTTCCTGGAAAGTTAGACTTTTGGGCGCGTTGCTGAAGACGCCGGGATACTGGAAATACAATGCACCGGTAGAGGTGCATTTTTGTTTTGAATTAAAAACCAGCGAGGTGGAAATTCCCTCATTTCTTTTTTTTAAAATATTTTCTGCGGTTTGCTGTATTTTGTTCTGGTAGGGTTTGGATAAAGCATTTAGATCGAGCGGGAAGGTAGAATGCATTCCGTTAAAAGAGCATTCAATGGATTGTTTTGCGTTTAATACGAGATTGTTTAAGGGATCAAGGAGGGAAGATGGGTCGGTGTCCGGCCAATTGTTAAAAAAAATATGCAATGGGTACCGGTGTTGTTGCCCCGGATCTTCAATCAAGCAAAATAAATAAAAAATAAAGACCGAATAAACAATTTTTTTCATACCCTTGTTATAGTGTTTTTTTGATTTTTTTTTCATTAGGTACGGGAAAAAATAAAAATTACAGGTTTTTTTTTAAAATAAGGTAGTTTTGATTTTAACAACGCCAAAACCGCATTTTTTCCCAAAAAAGCAAATTTTTTGGAAGTCTCTGATGAAAGTGTTTTTCAAACCGTCGACGCTCTTAATCATATGCCAAGGAAATCTCTATCTTACCGGACGGCTCGTGAGTTTTTTTTTGACCGGCAAACGATTGCATTTGACACTTGAATTTGCCGACTAAGGTTCTCATTAAAAAAATGTCCTTTTCAGGGTAGTAAGTTTTAAATAGTTAGATTTGGGAACCATATGAACACTCTAAATAATATTGAAGGCAAAGAAATAGTTGATTTTTTATCAGATTCCAGAGTATGGAAAAAATTTTTGGATGAGGATGGTTTTGCGCCCGGAGATATTGTCATTGTTGATCCATTTAAAGCCGGTACGACATGGACGCAAAGAATCATCGAACAAATCCTGAACAATGGGGAAGAATCCAGCGAAGATTTATCGGATAAATCTCCCTGGCTTGATTCCAGTTGGGGAAACCATCAAAAAATGATTGATAAACTGAGACTGCAAAAAAACGCCAGCGTGAGAAGGGTCATAAAATCCCATCTGCCTTCTGAAGTTGTTCCCATTTGCCCGGATGTTCGGTATATTTTTGTCGGACGAAATGGAAAAGATATTGTATGCAGTTTTCATAATTATCTGAAAAACTTCAACCAGGAAACAGTAGAATTGATTAACCAGTTATATCATAAATGGTCAGGGAAAGACGAGAAAATGGAAATCCCTGAAAAATCTGCGGACTTTTTTGACCTCTGGATGGATATGGGAGACAAATACTGTGACATTCTGCATGTGACCCGTTCCTGGTGGGATGTAAAGGAATTCGAAAATGTTATGATGCTCCACTATAATGAGCTTTTACACGATCTTGAAAATCAAATTGCAAGGCTGGCAAAGTTTATCGAGGTAGATCCAGGAAAACTGAATTTGCAAAAAATAGCAGAGCATTGCAATTTTAATTATATGAAACAAAGAAGCGACCGGCTGGTTCCTTTCTCCGGGAAACATATGACAAATTCGAAGTCCTTTTTTCACAAAGGACCCGAGCGAGATTATAAAAATGAGTTAAGTCCGGATCAAATTAAAAGGTATAATATAATTGCAGATGAAAAATCAGGAGCAGAATGCGCGCTCTGGCTTGAAACGGGCAAACTGCCGGATGTTAATAGTTGACAGTTTGAATAAAACATTGGTCTTGTGAGGAAGATAAGAACGCATCCTGAAAGCCAGAAGGGGTTTCAGGATGCAACCAGGTATAGAAATACAAATAGAAACATGAGCAATAACCTGATTCGGCAAGTTTGTTTCTTTGCTCCCCACGGGAGAAAAGAAACATTCCATACGGACAAAGCTATGTCTTGTGAAGAGAAAGAGGATCACCATGGGAAAACAATTTAAAAGAAAAAAAATATCGTTAATTGGCGCGGGAAATATAGGGGGCAACCTTGCTCTTTTTGCCGCCCAGAAAGAACTGGGAGATGTGGTATTGTTTGACGTAGTCCCGGGTTTGCCCCAGGGAAAGGCTCTGGATA
>JAOUFE010000029.1 GCA_029858425.1 Spirochaetia bacterium
TTATCGACAGTAACTTTGTAATCAGCCGCATAATAAAAGCCTATTCCGGCGCCATAAAACAATGTGCCGTTATCAGAACTTGATGCGTCGGTATTTTTTACAGTAGTGGCTCCGAGAGATGTAGTTGTTTCTGAAGGCATTTGCTCTTTTTGCACTACCCCATGCACATGCCACGAGTAATAAGCCGGAATGTACACCGGAATATATTCGTTAATCGTTACACGGTATCCCCCTGAATACGAATTGACGATAATTTGTTGTTCCACATTTTTTAAGCTGCCAAATGTAATCCCGGCCTTTGCATCAAAATCTATGAATTTAAAGCCAGGCATCTCTACCGTTGCGTCTGCATAGATCATCGGTAAAAACACAGGATCTACCATCAACACATTTACGCCGCCGTAAATTCCCAGTGGTAATCCCGATAGCCCCACATATGGAAAAATAAACACATCATTGTGCCTTTTAGCCGCTTCGTCTATATTGTAAACGTATTTGTCATCCATGCTTGCAGTTCCGCCCACAGCGTATACTGCATTCGCAAGCATTGCTACCAGCAATGCAATTATTAATGTTAATTTGTTTTTCATGTTTCCCTCCTACAGTAACATGATTCCACGAGTGAGAAAAGAATCTGCATGTCAAATAGTTTCTGAGTCAGGGTTATCATTTGCTTTGGCGCTCTTTCATGCGCTTACTACATTCCGACATGATGATTGAATATCCTGCCCCGCGCTCCAAAGCCTTCGGCTTTTCCGCTGCCCCTGACATTTTTTGGAGATTTTTGGCCAATTCATTTTTATTTGACAAAGCCATTCGGTTACATATTATGTCGCCTGTGTTATCCAGTTAGAAATATATAAAAAAAGGAAGAGAATGAAAGAAACGGATCGGTCATATGAGTCATTTCTGGACATTAGAAAGATTATTCCCTGGATTACGATTATATTTATTTTGACTTTTTTATGGCTGACAGTTTTGACATATCGGTCATTTTTGATGTCTCTTTTTATATCGGGAATTTTTTACATTCTTTTTCTGAAGCCCTACCATTTTATTTATGATCGATTGGGGCAACGTAAAACGCTGGCAAGTTTATTAACAACCTTGCTTATGATTCTTACAGTAGCTATCCCGTCCATTTTTATTATTGCGAATTTGATTCCGGAAATATCCATTGCGATTGATTTGCTTAGAAAGTTTGTAATTCACTTGAATCCGGAAAAATTAAAAAAAAGCGATATGGTTTTGCATGCCATGGAGTTTTTTGGAATCCAGGAGGCTGATCTGCCTGCCATTCAAATAAAAATTATTGCGGCAGCGCAGGAGTTTGGCTTTGATGTTCTCAGGGATTTGCGTTCCATCTTTTCCGAAGTAGCCCGGTTTTTTATGAATTTTATCATTTCCATTTTTGTGCTGTTTTATTTTTTTCGAAACGGGGATGAAATTGGCAAAACAATATATGATAATTTTCCTTTTGCCGAAGAAATGAAAAGTGAAATTGTAGAAAGAATGATCGCTGTTTTCAATGCCGTTGTCAAAGGTAATTTATTAATTGCCATTGCCCAGGGACTTGTTCTCGGAGTTCTGTTCTGGATTTTCGACCTTCCAACCCCGATTCTCTACGGAATTCTGGGGGCATTGTTTGGCTTGATCCCCGTTGTTGGAACCAATATTGTCTGGATTCCAGCAGCGCTGTCTCTTTACTCCCACGGCAGCCTGATACCGGCTATAGTCTTTGGAGTTTTGTCTTTTTGTTCCTATCTCCTTCTTGAAAATCTTGCCAAACCCATGCTGCTGGACAAAGAGTTAAATCTTCACCCTTTAATTCTCCTGTTGGCTCTTCTGGGAGGAATTGCAGAGTTTGGAATAAAGGGGTTGATCCTGGGTCCATTTTCCATCACTATTTTTTTAAGTTTATGGCAGCTTATTACCGTTTGGAATATAAACCATGGAATTGTTAAAAAATAAAATTGTTTATTATACTGTCGGGATATTTTTTATTCTGGCTTCATCTGTTGTTTTTTATCAATACATGCATTCCCGCTGGAATATCGTAATTCATGGTTTGCAAACCCTGTCCGAAGAGGAAATTGAAAGTTACGTGTCATATTATCTCAAAGAAAATCCGGAAAAGATATCGTCGCAGGATATTGAGCAAATATTAAAATTTCATCCGCGTGTTGAGTCTGTTAGAGTATCCATCTGGTTTAAGACAATATCGATAACCATTGAGGAGAAAAAAACAGGGTATTTGTTTCAAAACGGAAATGCTGTCAGCGAAGTTTCTCCCGATGGCAAAATTTTGCAGGAACTTGTGGTTGAAAAAAACCATCTTTCACCGGATTTTCCAATTTTCTATTTGACCGCAGAAAATGATAATGAAATAACGACGATAAAAAGAGACATAATTCAGTTATGGGAAAAAACAAAATCTTCCCATGGGTTTATCTGGCAGCGGCTAAGCGAGTTTGTTTTGTTAAGAGATGAAATGGGTAATCCGGAAATAGATGTTTTTCATGCTTTCCTGCCCTTGAAAATATCCATATTTGCCAAAATGGATATCAATACCTTTCGCAAACTCTGGGCGATTTTGTATCTTGTGGAAACTGAAAACTTTGCAAAAAAGAGTCTGATAAGAATTTATTCAGACCATGCTGTTATGGAATAATAAATGAACGGGGAAGAAAAAATGGTAGCGGCGCTGGATATTGGTTCATCAAAAACCGCTGTTCTTGTAGCGCGTCTGGATTCCCCGGAAAATATCGAAGTAATTGGGGTGGGGGTTTCGCCTTCAACAGGTATCAAGGCTGGCGGGGTTACGAACATTGAAAGCACAGTAAAAAGTATTAAAGAAGCCATAGAAGAGGCAGAAATTATGTCGGGTGTTGAACTTGACAGCGTGGTTATCAATGTGACCGGAAAACATGTGAAAGGAGACAATTCCATCGGTGTTGTTGCCATAACGAATAAGGACAGGATAATCAATCAATCCGATATTTTTCGGGTCATTGAAGCGGCGCAGTCCATTCGTATTCCGGCAGACCAGGAAATTCTTCATGTTTTGTCCAAGTTTTTTCGCGTTGATGATCAGGGGGGAATAAAAGATCCCACCGGAATGGTGGGAGTGAGGCTCGAAGCTGACGTTCATATCGTTACGGGAAGCACAACCTATATGCAAAATATAGACAAGGCTGTACATGAAGCGGGAATTGAAGTGGCTGACCGCGTATTAAGCTCTCTGGCCAGCAGTTATTCGGTTTTGTCGGAAGGAGAAAAAGAACTGGGTGTTGCCGTTGTCGATATCGGTTCCGGGATTATTGACATTGTTATTTATGTGGAAGGCGGTGTAGCGTATACCTCAACGGTGGGGATAGGCAGTCAGCATATGACACAGGATATCAGCATTGGCCTGAAAACACCTGTGGATGCAGCAGAACTTTTAAAAAAAAGATACGGTACGGTAATTGCCGCCGAGGTAGACAAAGATGAATCCATTGAAGTGCCTTCAGTAGGAGATCGTTCTCCCCGCATGACATCAAGAAAGCTTCTTGCTGAAATTATGGAAGCCAGAATGCGAGAGTTGCTGGAATTAATAGATCACGAGATCATCAGATCAGGGCAAAAAAACAAACTTGCCGGTGGGGTAATATTTACCGGAGGCGGAGCTCTGGTGGATGGACTTGCTTCCCTTGCGGAAGAAGTGATCAACCTTGGCGCAGCCGTGGGACATCCCAAAGGATTTTCGGGGATTGTAGAAAAAATATCCAGCCCTGTTTTTTCTACAGCTACCGGCCTGTTGCAATATGCTGCACAATATACAGATTTTAAAACAGATAGAAAAAAGAACACGGGAATGCTGGATCGTATGAAAAACTGGATACAGGAAAATTTATAATAAAGACCCGATAAAATTATTTACCGTGCGGGAATGAGGGTGAAACGCTTCCGCCTTAAATAATTTTCGGGATATGATGGAAGGAGTTGTTTATGTTGGCATTTGAAGATTCAGAGAAGTCGCCGGCCATTATCAAGGTCGTGGGGGTAGGCGGAGCTGGAATGAACGCCGTTGAGCGGATGGTAAATCTGAAGCTAAAAGGCGTAGAACTGATTTGTATGAATACAGATGAGCAGGTTTTACGAAAAAGCTCTGCCCATATTAAAGTTCATCTGGGCAGCAAAATTACAAGAGGAATGGGCGCGGGGGCAAATCCGGAAGTGGGAAGTCAGGCTGCGATAGAAGATCGAGATAAAATTCTAAATGTACTGAAAGGCGCCGATATGGTGTTTATTACTGCAGGAATGGGCGGCGGAACCGGAACAGGCGCATCCCCCATTGTAGCGGAAGTCGCTCGTGAAATAAAGGCTCTTACTGTTGGCGTGGTTTCTCTGCCGTTTAAGGCGGAAGGCTCGCATAAAATGCAAGTGGCGCGTAAAGGCCAGTCTGCGCTCAGGGAAAAGGTAGATACATTAATTACCATTCCCAATGACGCTATTTTTAAAGTTATTGATAAAACAACTCCCATTACTCTTGCATTTAAGGCCATTGACGATGTCCTTGCCAAGTCAGTTATCGGGATAAGCGATATCATAAATTCTACCGGCCATGTAAACGTGGACTTTTCGGATGTACGCACCGTTATGAGTCAAAACGGAGACGCGGTAATTGGCACCGGAGAAGGGAGTGGAGAAAACAGGGTAACCGATGCGCTTCAACATGCCATTCATCACCCGCTGCTGGATGGACGTAGCATTGATGGCGCTAAAGCCGTATTAATTAATGTTGTTGGCGGTAGCGATTTGAGTATGCATGAGTTTAATGAAATTCAGGAAACCATACACAATGTAGTTTCCGAAAATGCCCAGATTATTGTTGGCTTTACAGAAGATCAATCGCGGGAAGACCAGGTTTGTATTACTGTCATTGCGACAGGTTTTCAAAAAGAACAGAAAAATTTTGACACAGAGGTGCAAAAAAATGCCAAAAACTCCTATAATGATGGCAGAATGGATTACGGGTTACAAAAGCCGTCAATTATAAAAAATGATCGTAAAAAAACCGGAACGGATGGTTATGGATACGATTCAGCGCCACGCCAGCAGGGCTTGAATTTTCCAAACCTGGAATCGGATCTTGAAAATTTAAATATTCCGGCTTTTTTAAGAAAAAAATAAATTTTTTGGTAACTGGCGGCGTAAAACGAAATTCCATCAAAGGAGTTTTATGTTTTCGTTATCAATATTTGTTTCCTGCATTTTAACAATTTTATTGTTAAATGGATATTTTTTTATTCTGATTGTTATTTTACCGCTGGTCGCATATTTAGTGGCCATAGAATACATTCAGTTTTCTGCGTATCCTGAACTGTTGACTTTTTATTTGCTCGCCGGATTTATCATTGGAGTGACGCATGGTTATATTACATATCATGAATATATCCATAAAACACACAGTAAAGGCGATGTGTTTAAATCTGCCCGCCTGATCGGAATTTCACCCTCATCGATTACAGTTGAAATTCAAGCGGATACCAGTCTTTTCGAACGTATCAAAATTGTTCGCCCTCAATACAATAACCAAAATAAAAATGAGAAGTTATATCTTTTTGATCGCATTGATTTCGTGTGTAGTCAATGGAAATTTAAAAAACAGGATGACATTTACAACAGGCTTGAGAGACTTCAGGCTGTTTCCAGTATTTGCGTTGATTCGAAAATTTATTTTAAAAAACCGGTTTCCCGGAGTTTTAACATTTTAAGAGATCAAATCCAGGTATGGGCAGATCAAAAACTGGATCTTTTGGGGGAGAAATCCTATGCGCGTGGTTTTTTGTTGTCGGAAACAAAAAATATTAACAGCGTCGAGCTAAATGTTTTTCGGAAAATGGGGATTGCTCATCTTTTTTCAGCATCCGGTTTGCATATGGGGTTTTTGTACGCGACATTTTTTTTACCTTTGTCTTTTGTTGGAATGAAAAAAACAGGAACGCTTCTGGGATTGATTGTATGTTTTTTTTATTTATGCCTGCTGGATTTTCATATCCCGCTTTTGCGGTCTTTTTTCTTTTTGCTGGCTTATGTTGTTTTAAAATTAATCAACAGAAATTCCAACTCCCGATATATTTTATATTTAACAATCATTTTCCTGGAGCTTGTATTTCCGCTGAGTAGTTTTTCGCCGTCGTTTATTCTTTCTTTTTTGATAACCCTGTCCATTTTGCTGTTTTATCCGCAGCTTGCAAAAATCATTACATTTAAAAACAGGTTTTTGAGCGAAAATTTGGCGCTTACCATTTCTGCGTCTATTGGGTCGAGTTTTCTATCGCTGTATATTTTTCATTATTTTCATCCGATATCCATTATTTATAATTTTATTCTCGTACCTTTTTCCGGTCCCTATCTGGCGTCAGTTTTTATATATTTTTTTATTCCGCAGTTAAAATATATTATTTGGACAGGAGATTACTTATACAGGAAGTCGGCATGGTTGCATTATTTGCTGTTTGAAAAAAACGCTCCCATGATCCATTTTCGGTTTACCGAAATCTGGCTTTTGTTCTTTTTGTTTCTCACATTATTTTTAATATTCCATTCCATAAAAAAACAATACTGGTATTTAAGAAAATACTATATAAAAAGTTATTTTATGTTATCCATGTTTTTCTTTTTAAACTATATATTTTTGCAAATTCCTGTTTTCGGAGCAGTAGCTTTCCCATATGGCGTGATACAATATAAAAATGGGAATTATTATATTGCGGGCAGAGCGGCTGATTTTTATATGGATAATTTTAAGTATCTCATGGAAAATCAAAATCTTCCCTTTAAAAAAATTTTTGCGCCGGATTCTTTCCAGACATTATTGCATGAAAGCATCATTCATCCGGATTATAAAATTCTAAATGATGACAGAACGGAGACGCATAATATGGTTTCTTTAAATGAGAATTGTTATATTTTTATTTATCGCATTCAACCGCAAAAAAAATATTTACGAAATATATATTCATGTAAGAGTATTTTCATCGTACATTCAAAAAGAATATCTCCGGATATATTTTTATGGAAAAACTTCTTTTCAGCGTTTTCCTTTCATGGAGATGTGCAACTTATGACATATTTCAACTGGAATTGGGAGTATAAAAATGAAAAAAACCGTTAGTTTTTTATTTTTGACCGGTATGTTTGTTTCCGGATTGTTTTCTGACTATACTGCTCAAAGTATAAACCTTCCAACCTACCCGATCGAACCAGGCTACCCTGATACAAAGGATAACAAGAAAACTGTAAGCGCGACAGAAAGCCAGGTTCGAGTTGAAATTATTGTTATCCTTGGCACAGGAGATGAAGTTCGAGGATATATATTCCTGCCGCCGCGCATCACGTTCAGGCATTATAAAAACGGACTGAATTATGAGAAGACAATACAGGCAGAAGAATTACAGTCCTTAAGTATCCGGGAATACTCCAAAAAAGAAGGTGGCGGGGCAAATACAAAGACTGTTTTTTATCAGTTTGAACCGTCCTCCATTGATATCAAACTCAATGATAGCAGTACGTATCGTCTGGATAAAATATTTCAGGCGTTGAGAAGTTTCGTCATAGAAACCAGCAATGGACGTACAAAACTATACACAATTTTTGGGGATACATACGAAAAAGGCAAGGGCTGGCAAAACGCAGAAAGCAAGGATATGGACTACCACAAGAACAAACCACATCCCGAATCTGTTAAAAAAATTATTTTTATACGAGTGGATAGGGAAAATTAATCTGGTATCTCTTTTAAACGCCGACTTTATCCTCAAAAAAAATTGCTGTAACATTTTCTGCCGGAGTTACATCAAAACTGTAATTTAGCGCCTTGACTTTGGCGGCATGGCGGTGTCCCTGACATTCCAGAACTTCGGACTCGCTTCTTTCTTCAATAGGGATACTATCTCCGCTTTTAATATTTTTGTCAAAGGTGGAGCGCGGAGCAATGACAAAAAAAGGAATTTTATGCGCTTTGGCCAGAACAGAAAGACCATATGTGCCAATCTTGTTGGCGACATCTCCATTATTACTGATTCTGTCGGAACCTACAATGATAAAGTCTATCATTTTTTTTTGCATCATCACCGCCGCCATGGAATCAACAATTAATGTCGCTGGAATTTTCTCCCTTTCAAGCTCATAGGCGGTCAGTCGCGCTCCCTGAAGATAGGGTCTGGTTTCATCGGCATAAACCATTTCTACTTTACCACGGTCATGCAGTACTCTGATTAATCCGAGAGCCGTACCGATGCCTCCGGTTGCAAGAGCGCCGGCATTGCAATGGGTAAGAATTTTATATGTTTTCTTTTTTAATAATTTTTCTATATAATCGGCGCCAATTACAGACATGTTCATGCAGCGTTGTGCGTCATCTTCATGAATTTCAGCAGCTTCGTTGTACATCTGGAGCAAAAAATGACTGGCGTCAATTCCGGACTCAATCATCTGCGCAGCTCTTTGGATCATTTTTTCGGTAGCCCAGAACAAGTTTACAGCCGTTGGCCGGGATGCATCCAGAATATTTTTGATTTTCTGCAGGGCGGCCATTGTTGGTTTTTTCCCGTTGTTGATTAATTTTCGGACTCCAAGATAAAAACCATAGGCAGCCGCTACTCCGATTGCCGGAGCTCCCCTGACATGCATTATTTTTATAGAGTGGGCTGTTTGTATTTCGTCGGTACATTCAATCCATTCTGTTCTTGCAGGCAGGATAATCTGGTTTAACACCAGAAGTTTATCTCTTTTCATTTTCAAGGGCACTATTTTGGGGTCTAATTTTATCACTTTCACAATTCCTTTTTTTTGAGCAGGGGGAACAAAATCACATCTTTGATCGATGGGCTGTTGGTCATAAGCATGACAAGTCTGTCAATCCCAATCCCAAGACCTCCTGTCGGAGGCATCCCGACTTTAAGAACATCTATAAAATCTTCATCCATTTCTATTACTTCTGCCTGCCCCTCTTTTTTCATTTGCATTTGCTGTAAAAATCGTTCTTTCTGGTCAAAAGGATCATTAAGTTCGGTAAAGGCATTGCCAATTTCCCAGCCGTTAATATATGGTTCAAATCTTTCCACGAGCAGGTTGTTTTCAGGTTTGGATTTGGCAAGCGGCGACATTGCTCTGGGAAAATCTGTAATAAAAACGGGTTGTATCAAAGAAGCTTCTACTTTGTCTGAAAAAACTGCATCCACCACTTCCCAGAAAGTATGTAAATCTTTTGTACCTACCCCTGCCGATTGCGCCATTTTTTTAGCTTCTTCGAAGGACGGGTGTTCAGACTTTAAAAAAGGTTTAAAATCAAGGCCGGTTTTTTCCAGAATAATTTCAAAGTAGGGTTTTCTTGGCCAGGGAGGTTTCAGGGAAATAGTTGTTTCTCCATAAATCAGTTGATCGGAATTTAGAACAACCCGGGCTGTATCTGCAATGAGTTCTTCCGTCAGGTTCATCATATCTTCGTAATCGGCATAAGCCTGGTATATTTCCATCATGGTAAATTCGGGATTATGCTTGATGCTGATTCCCTCATTTCTAAAGTTTCTGTTCAATTCAAAGACCTTTTCAAAGCCGCCTGTAATAAGCCTTTTCAAATGCAACTCTGGCGCGATTCTTAGAAACAAATCCATATCAAGAGTATTGTGGTGTGTCTTAAAAGGCCTTGCGGCAGCTCCTGAAGCAATGCTGTGCATCATTGGAGTTTCAACTTCAAAAAACCCTTTTGCAACAAGAAAATTTCTGATATGACTTACTATTTTTGATCTAATGATAAATGTATTTTTGACTTCAGGGTTTACCGCCAGATCAAGATATCGCCTTCTGTATCGCTGTTCAACATCTGCAAATTCATCAAAACGGATGCCGTCCTTTTCTTTGGATATTGGCAATGGAAACAGATTTTTTGAAAGCATGGTTAATTTGTCAACCCTGATCGAAGACTCTCCGGTTTTGGTCTTGAATGTTTCGCCTCCAATGCCGACTATATCGCCGATATCAATCTGCGAAAAAACAAAGTAGTCATCATCGTTTAACAATGTGTTATTTGAATAAACCTGAATCTGGCCGCTGAAATCCTGGATATTGATAAAACCGGCTTTGCCCATGGGGCGTTTGCTCATAACACGACCCGCCGCAGTTACTTTTTTTTGCGGATCTTCGCTACTTTCAAATAACGACAAGATTTCTGTAACCGTAAACTCCCGGATAAACCGGTTTGGATAGACATTGATTTCGCGTTCTTTCAGGGCATTGTATTTTGATAATCTCTGGTTTAAAATATCAGATTCAGATACGCTATCACCGGGCAAATCATTCTTGATTTCAGACATGGTCAAATGTTAGAAAAAATGATAGCGTGTAAATCAAATTAAGAGCGTTCTCTAATCAAGAGGCTCTATGGTGCATGGGCATGAACTCGATATTAAGTCAGAATGATCTAAATAAGCGCAGTTTTAGGGCGCTTCGCGCCCCAAAACTGCGCATTTTAATACATTTTGATCTGATTATTGAGATTCATGTCCAAACTCTATGGAACATGCAGTAACTGAATTGCATCGGGAAGGGATGGAACAAAATCTTTTGGGTTTATTGCGCCAATTAATTCAAAAACCTGAAACAATCGTTCGCTTAAACCAGTCAGAATAAATCGGGATCCATTATTTTCATTATATGTTTTTCCTTCAATAATAGCTCCAATGCCAACTGAAGATATAAAAGTAACATGAGAAAAATCCAATACGATTAAAGGTTTGGAAAACAGCAATACTTCGTTTAGTATCTTAATGAAATACGGGTTCGAGGATAGATCAATACGACCATTTAAATTCATCACCACATGATCGGTTTCGTTGTGAATTGATATTTCCAGTCCCATATATTGCCGCTGAATGATTTTTTCCGGTACAGTAAATAGGACGATAATAATGGAATAAATACGACAATCATTTTGGAAAATTCCAATACTACATGCCCCCTTCGATTGAGTTGTTTAGCTCCAGCCTGTTATCGTCCGGAAAGGCAACAATTTCTGCAGCAAATATTTTGCTTTTTTTATTTTTCAAATAAGGGCGTCCTGACAAATGCACTTCTTTTTTTTGATCATCCATTTGAGCCCACTCGGATAATGCTTCACTTTGAACTGTCGGAATTGTCAGGGGCTCGCTGCTTCGTTCATAAAGGTGAAAATCTACATTTCCGCGGGCGTAGGTAACTTTTTTATCCAGATCCCGGTCAAATATTTCTCCTGTAATACGGCCTTTGATAAAATCATTTTTATTGTAATAATATGCAACCGGATGAATGATTTCTCCGCCAGTATTTGGTCTGGTAAAGACCTTAACTCGCTTGTCTTGTTTACTGTAGGTTCCATATTCGCCATAAAGCCTGGTTCTGTTTTCTATATCCAAAATGTATATATTTTCAAATAACTCCATTTCCTGCAAACCTTCTCCTCTCGCTATCAGGCGTTTGCAATATGTATCGGAGTCGGCGCGGGAGACATATACAAAGCTGTTTTTTCGCCTCGTTTGGAATTCCGCAACCTTTACGGTTTCTCCGTACCGGTATTCAGCATAATCTCCCGTTATTACGGTGACCACCTCGCGTCCTTTGGAGTCTTTTTTTTCCTCAGTTAAAAATACGCGGACATTGCCTTCCAGAATGGCAATTTTTTTTTCCCTGTACAGGGTCATTTTGTCGGCAAGGTAGATATTTTTTTTTTCATAGATTCGCGGGTTGCCTTCCAGAACTGCCCGGTTATCGCTGTCAGTATATGTTACTTTGGTCGCATAACCGGTACCTTTTTCATCCACCATAACGACATGACCGTAGCCTATGGTGGTTCCTGTGCTAAAATAACGCATCATCTCGTCGGCTGTAATGGTAGAGCGATCTTTGGTTTTAACGTCATCGTGAACAACCACAGGATTTTTGTTAAAATAAGCCATGTTTTCATCGCGGATAAATTCTCCATAACCGGCTTTTAATACTGTATTGGATTTAAAGTCGCGTATAGTCACCGGATAATCGGAAACGGCGTAATCACTATTATCTCCCATAATTTTTATTTCATAGGAGTCCATTTGCATTTGATCGTGCTTTACCCGGCCAGAACCCCGGATTGTAATGGTTAATTCATCCTTGCCGGTTTTCTTAAACAAAAGTTTCTCTCTTAATAATAAATTTCCGGAATAAAATACAGGACTTTGCTTTTCTTTTTTTGTGGCTGGTTTTTCTTCTTTATTTTGTTCTTTCACGGGAATGTCCGTGCTGGAGGCTTTATGAATTTCTGGAGCTGGTTTTGGATCTATTGCTATGCCGGGAACCAGTTCACTTTTGACCGCAATGGGGCTTTCACCGTATTTTGAAGTGACGGAGTTTACCGGAATTTTATAGATATCCAGAACTTCAGGAGGTTTGATTTTTTCGGGTCTGATCCATGAGTTTTGGGAACAATGGCTCCACAAACTCCCCCAAAACACAATAATTAATATTCCTGTGCTTTTATGATGGCCGTTTCTCTGAAAAAAAAAGAGCAATTACCCACCTTGAAAACTATTTAGTGTTCAACTGTACGGGATTATTTCGCTGGTTTGGTTTCAGGTATTTGTTAATTACATATTCCAGCGGTTGATACAAGGCCGGCTCTTTTCGTTTTTCCAGCCATAAAGCAACCTGAACAGACAAACCGCTTTCTTCATTGAACTCATGTTTCAAAACATATTCTGTAATTGAGTACTTGATTTCATCAAAAACCTTTTCAGCTTTGGTCAAATACATGGGCGAATCCCCCATGCATGATCCCAAAAATGAGATTATTTCATGCCTCTCCATGTCAGCAACTTCTTTATGAACTGGATCGGTATCCTTTTTAATAATCTTGTCCTCAAAACCGGTACAATATCTGCAAGATGTTGAAAGTCGGCGCAACATACGCCTGTTTAATTTTTTATGCCTGATTAATGGCGTCATGTTGTAGAGTTCTATCCACTTGTCCCCCATGATTTTCTCCCATATATTTTCATTTTATCACCGCTCAAATTCCCGTAAATATCCTATCTTTGTTTTATCATAGTATTTAAATTTAGAAACATTGACCAAAAAAAAATTAATATTCAGGATCGGCCCAAACTCCCATAGATACTGACCTGGTTCGGTAAGTTGTTTTTTTGGGTCAAAAAAGCATTTACCACATACTGAGTCAGCGCTCTGGAAACTGGAGAAAAACTGCATATTTTTTCCCAAACAGAAATAAATTGCATGGTCATGCTCATGTTCCTTTATTGATATTGAGCATTTTCCCGGGCGCTTGCGGCTGCCTGACATCGATCTATTGTATTCTATATTTTACACGAATTAATCAGCCGATTTAAATAATGATTTTATTTTTTTATTTTTTTTAGGCTGGCTGGAATGGGAATCAGAACAAAAAAAACTGCATGTTTTTTGATTGGAATGCCCTGAAAACTTTTTGCCGCAGACAATACAGATTTTATTGGTTGGCTTTTTCCCGTTCATGATTAGTTTCATGGCTGATTTCCCCGGAGTGTTTTGATTTTTCAAGAGCTTCTTTTAAAAAAATTAATTTTCTCAGCGCTTCCTTGCGGTTTCCTTCCCTGATTTGTTGTTTTACTGCTCTGGCTGTTTCATCGATTAAATCATATATGATGATTGTATCGTGTAGAGAGTAGGGTTTCATGAAAAATTTTTTATGGACAATTTTTCCAAAAAATTTTAATACGTTAAACAGGATTACAATGGATATGATATGAAGAAAAATGAGACTGTAAATTCGCATCATGGAGAGAAGATGAAAGTTATGATAATAGTTTAGATTCCAGGTGGACCAAAGCGCCGTAAATGATGCAAAAGAAAAAATCATATTAATAAAATGGGCTCCCGGGAAAAGTGACTGAAACAATTTAAAGAAAAAAAGCAGACCCATCAAAACTATAATCGGGGCAAATCCGAACCAGTCGGACAATACCTTCAGGAAACCTGCCATGGAATTTATTGTCTCATAAATTGCGTGAACTGTATTTATCATTATGGTTGATTCCCCTGTTGCATTATCCAAGAAACCCGTCTAATTTTTCTCCCTGCAATTCCAACAGGGTATGATTTTGAAATTCTACATAGGAAGTCCATTTTGTCAATCGGAAGCATCTTGTTTCGATTTCAGATGCGGGAGCACGATTCAATTCCTCGCGTCGTTCTTTGATATGCTGGTTGGCGTACCCAATTGTGTTTTCAATAAAATATTGAAGTAGTTTTTTTTTGAACTCCAAAGGAGAATTTTTCATCCATGCGTCATAATCCATGATGAATAGTTGGATAAAACCCGGTACCGGCAAGCAAAAAATTCTGTTTTTTGCTTGTGTTTCATTCTCGTTTGAGCCTGGGCATGAACTTTGATATTCACGTCAGAATGCAGTAAAATGCGTGTTTTTGGGACGCTCCGCGCCCCAAAAACAGCGATGTTCTCGTCCCGGCAACCTTTTGCATGCGAAGCGCGCAAAAAAGACAAAATTAGGTCTCGAAAATGTGCATATCTTGAGAACATCTCTATTTTTAAATAACGTACAACGTATGTTTTTCAGTCAAAAAAATTATGGACTATTTGTCGAGGCGGGAGGCTGCATCAGCAGCGTGCGGCGTTATCTGCTGCCCGTTTCTATTGCTTTTTTAACATAAATTGCGTTTTTCTTTGACACATTGAATGTAAAATAAAATAGGTATGCTCCATGTTTTTCAAAAAACATACAAATTGCCCAGCCTTTAAGGCTCCGCAGCCGAAGAAGGTCTGGAACGTACTGTTTTTTAGTTTTATGGTGCGTTTATAACAGATTATGTCAGGTCAGCAGTTTTTTCATATGTGTCAAAAGTGTCATAAAATTGTAGACAAGGTTTATCAAAAAGGATATTGTAAAAAATGTCTGGTGGAATACTTTAAAGGATTTCAATCTATTCTGAATAATAATCATCCGCTAAAGCCTGTGGTGCCCAAAAAAACAAACGGACTCATTCATTAAGAATAAAAAAGTCTAAATATCCTGAACCGGATTCAACTGGAAATAATTTCCCTGGACTGCACAATCGCATGGAGTCGACCATCAAAAGTTCTTACGGTTATCTTGTCGTTTTCATGGATGTTCTTTATGCTATTCATAATTTTATCTCCCTGGTATAATACAGAATAGCCTCTTTTGAGGGTTGCGAGGGGGGAAAATGCCTCGAGTTTTTCTGACAATTGTTCAAACTGATTTCTTCCCTGCATTAACCGTTTTTCAATGATATTTTCAAGGTCGGACATTCTGGAGAT
Organism: Spirochaetia bacterium; assembly: GCA_029858425.1. Taxonomy (GTDB): domain Bacteria; phylum Spirochaetota; class Leptospiria; order Turneriellales; family JAOUFE01; genus JAOUFE01. The sequence continues at coordinate 15,353 of JAOUFE010000029.1, forward strand.
TTTGTTTTTAAATCTCTCTAAAATCCCGGAAAGAGCGTTTTTTATCCGGTTTTCTTTTTCGTCCAACAATCTGTAGTAATCAATAATCAAGATTTCCGGATTTCGGTAAAATGGTTTCTCCTGGATTCGCAATAGCTTTTCTTTATACAAATGAAAACGATTGCTCATTAGATTATTAATATGGCGAAACAACATATCCAGGCTTTCCTTTTTTTCTTTGATAACCGGAAGCGCAAGTTTTGCAGCATCGGTGGGAGTTGCTGCCGCAACATCGGCTACGTCATCGGAAACAGGATGGTCAATCTGGTGACCAACCCCCGAAATAACGGGAACAGGACAGGCGTGAATGGCACGGCAAACCATTTCATCATTAAAGCCCATAAGATCTTCCGGGCTGCCGCCACCGCGACCTACAATAATGACATCGCACATCCATTGAGGTTTGGCTATCTCTTCAAGGGCAGAAACAATGGATTTTGGGGCATCTTCTCCCTGCACCAACGCGGGAGAAATTATAATTTCAACATGAGGATATCTGTCATGCACCTGTTTTAGTATGTCTTTAAGCGCAGCCGTACCAAGGCCCGTTACAATCCCGATTCGGCGGGGAATCTCCGGCAGTTTTTTTCGGGTTTCGGGATTAATAATCCCTTCATTAATCAGTTTTATCCGCAATTCCTGGATTTTTATTAAAAGGCGACCCAGGCCAACTTCAATAATTTCACGCGCATTAAAGTTATACTGTCCTCCCTGATAGTAAACCGAAATGCTCCCGAAAACCAGTACTTCCATTCCTGCCCGGGGAGTAAAAGAAATATTTTGCTGCTGGCTGGAGTAGCGGAAAAAAGTACATTTTAACAGCGCCTTTTTGGGAGATGATCCGGAATCTTTGTCGGCAAGGGTAAAATAGGCATGTCCGGATCCTGGCTGTACCTTAAAGTCGGTAATCTCTCCTTTTACATATATATTTAACAAACCAGGTTGCCCTGTTAATTTTGATTCAATGATACGGGTTACTTCGTATATGGTAAGAGGTTTTTCATTAGTATCAGGAGTTGTTGCAGGCATGGCGAATACCGGAATGTTTTTTATGATTGTCAATCATTATTCTACATGATTACAGGAGATGAATATCTTTTTCCTTGCTGAATCTTTCCAGAATGAGCCGCCAGAGCAGGTCTTTGATATCCCGCATTTTCCTGGGTTCAGAAAGATGACGCAGAACAAGCTGGATGGATTCGCCTTCATAATCTATATAAACTTTTGGATCAATTTTGTTATATTTAATAAGATGTTTTTTTTCTGCATGTAAAAGTCTTTCGTCTGAATTATATATATGTTCCAGATTTTCCTTCGCCAGACTTTCCAGCAACGCAGCAGCCTTCTTCCAGTTGCTTTTTAACGAGAGTCTGACTTTAATTTCGTTCCAGCTTAAGGCAAAATCCTTGCTGGAATTTACAAGCGGATTTTGGAAAAGAAGCGCATTTGGGACTCTGATAATTCGGCCTGTACTTTGGCCTCCTCCGGAAACAGGGGTCACTTCGATCATGGAAAATTCAAGTAGCCGTATGTCAATTACATCGCCCGAAAAATCCATAATCATAATGCGGTTGCCAATTTCAAACGGACGCCGGAATACGAGGTAAAACCAGCCTGCAATATTCAAAATAACATCCTTGAGAACTACTACGAGACCCGTTCCAAAAATGCTGAATAGCGTAAAAAAAGCGGTGAGGTGGGGCAGCCAGATCAGGAAAATCATGATGACCATGATGATCGAGGTAATATAGTAACCCTTTTTGGTCCATGAAAATTCTTTTCCAGGGCTTCCCTTTGAAAATATGGTTCTTACCAGCAGGAATCTAATTAAAAGTACAAAGGAAATGGTAATAACTGACAAGAAAATATTTTTACCGTAAGACTTAAGAATATCTTCAAAAGGGATCAAAGAACGCAATACATCCATATTACAAATATAACAAGGCTCAAAAAGGCGTAAACGATTAAATTGGATATGCAAAAAAATGATTGTCCATACACACGTCATTTAAATTCTACTAACCCCCGGAAGCTACCACATATGTTGACCAATTCTACCATCCATTTTAAACGGGCTCAGGAACGCGCATTTCCAAAATCCCGGCGTAATTCCACAACCATATTGTTTGGAGGGTTGTCGACCCTTGCAGACAGATTTATTGAAAGTTCCATGATTGGCCTCGGTTATTTAGCCAAAGCTCTTCCGGTTCCGGACATGGATGCGATGTCGGCTGGAAAAGAATATTGCGACACAGGACTTTGCAACCCAACTTATTTTACCGTTGGCAATCTGCTAATGTATCTGGAAAAGCTTAGGGATTCTGGTCTTGAAAAAGAAGAGATAATCAATAATTATGTTTTTATAACAGCAGGTTCATGCGGTCCCTGCAGATTCGGGATGTACGAATATGAATACCAGTATGCGCTCGAAAATGCCGGGTTTGGGGGATTTCGCGTAATCATATTTCAGATGGCCGGATCATTAAATCAGGGAGATTTAAATTCCGGTCTGCGAATGGATTTTGAGTTTTTTCGCGCCATATTAAATTCCGTTATTTTGTCAGATCATTTAAATGAGTTGAGATATCAAATAAAGCCCTACGAGGTGGAAAAAGGCAGTACCGAAGCTGCCATTGAAGAATGTGCTGCAAAAATCTCTAACTATCTGAGGACAAAAAAGCCTCTCAGAGATTTAAGCGAGGGCAGCAGTAATATTAAATTTGAAAAAATCAAGAATATTTATGATCAGTTGTTCCAAAAAAAACTTAAAAAAGTTTTGCTGGAATGCCGGATTCGTATCAACGAGGTGCTGGTAGATTACCATCGTATCAAACCGGTGGTAAAAATTACGGGAGAATTCTGGGCTCAAAGCACCGAGGGCGACGGAAATTACAAGATGTTTCAATTCCTTGAAGAAGAGGGTTGTGAAATCATTATTGAATCTGTAAGCGCATGGGTAGTTTATTTGCTCTGGCTGTCCAAACTGGAATTTAATGAAAAATCCATGACCAACAAGCAGGGGCGCATAACCTTCAAAAAGCCGGCAGAGTTTATTCGTGCGCTATATCAAAAAATGTTGAGAAATCTGGCGATTAGTGCGGGAACATTGATATATAAAAATGAATACAGGAAGACAGGAAAACTACTGGGCGGAAAGTTTCGTCCGCTGAAATCTGTACAGCATCTTGCAAAACTTGCCTCTCCCTATATGGATATCAAATATGACGGCGGCGAGGGTTTTCTGGAAGTGGCAAAAAATATATATTTTACAAAAAACAATATTGCTCATATGGTTTTATCGATAAAACCTTTTGGCTGTATGCCATCGACCATTTCGGATTCGATTCAGGTTAAAGTGATGACCGACTTTGATCAAATGATTTTCCTGCCTCTGGAAACTTCAGGGGAAGGTAAAATAAACGCCCTCTCGCGCGTACAAATGGCTTTAAGCGAAGCCCGCAATCGGGCTGTCCGCGAATACGAATCTGCGATTGAAAACAACCATTTGTTTCAAAGCATAGACACCCGGAACAATGGATATATGAGGGCCCTCGATAAATTGCCACAAATAAAGGGTACGGCATTGAAGGCGGTCAATTATTTAACATTTCTTGCAAAAGCAAGAGCGTGATTAAAAAAGAGATTAATTATGGAAGAAAACAAGTACTATCTTGGACTGGATGTCGGATCGACAACAGTAAAAGGCATTTTAATGTTAGAAGGAGAAGGCGCCTTGAAAACTATCTGGAAATGTTATGAGCGCCATGAAACAAGGCAGGCAGAGAAAGTTCATGAGTTTTTAAAAGAACTGGAGGTATTATACCCGCATATTTTTTATTCGGGCAGCAAAAGACTGGACGTATTTATCACAGGTTCCGGAGGGAACACAATAAAAAATCAGCTTGGAGCGCATTATTATCAGGAGGTATCTTCGGTATCGAGCGCCGTAGAAAAGTTATATCCCGAAACAAGAGCAGTAATTGAACTGGGCGGACAGGATGCCAAAATAATCATATATCGCGAAGATAAAGTTACAGGCGAAAAAAAGAAATTAATGACCATGAACGATAAATGTGCTGGCGGAACGGGCGCTGTTATCGATAAAATTGCCTGCAAACTACAGCTTTCCAAAGAAGAAATTTCAAAAATTCAATATAAAAATACGAAGCTGCATCCGGTTGCCGGCAAATGTGGCGTTTTTGCCGAAACTGATATCAATGGCCTGCAAAAGCAGGGAATCGGTTCAGATGAGTTAATGGCGTCTCTTTTTGAGGCCATTGTTCAACAAAACCTCTCTGTGCTGACTCGCGGAAATACATTGCTGCCGCGCGTCTTGCTTCTGGGAGGGCCAAACTTTTTTTTACCCGGATTACAGGACTCATGGAAACATAACCTCTTGAATATCTGGCAGGATAGAAATATTAATTTGTCTTCATTTGATGGAATTGATGATATGGTAATCATTCCTGATGATGCAAACTATTTTGCTGCCATGGGAGTGGTTTTTCAGGGAATCAAGGATAAACTTACCAGAAGCAGTCTTGAGTACCGGGGAACCCGGTTCCTGCAGGAATATATTGCGAATCGGGAAAATATGCTCAGCAATGGCGGGCAGCCATTTTTTATAAATGGAGAAAAAGAAAAATTTATACAAAAATATATCCCCGCTCCGTGGATTCCTCCAGCGCATAACGAAAAAAAAATAAAGGCATACATAGGACTCGATAGCGGTTCCACCAGTACAAAGGGCGTACTGCTTTCAGAGAGAGGAGAAGTCCTCGCATACAGTTATATGCTATCGCGGGGAAATCCAATCGAAGACAGCAAAAATATATTAGCGAATCTTAAAAACGAAATTGAACAAAGCGGCGCCGAGCTTGAAATTCTCGGGGTAGGGACAACTGGTTATGGAAAGGATATCTTAAAAGACGTTTTGCAGGCGGATGTTGCGGTGGTGGAAACAGTCGCACACACACTCGCAGCCAGATTTTATTATCCACAGGCGGATGTCATTGTCGACGTTGGCGGGCAAGATATTAAATTAATCATACTTAAAGACGGTATTGTAAAAGATTTTAAATTAAATACCCAATGTTCCGCCGGTAATGGATATTTTCTTCAAAATACGGCAGAAACCTTTGGTTATAAAGTAGAAGATTTTGCAGAAATAGCCTTTGGTGCGCCAAGAAAAGCCGAGTTTGGTTATGGCTGCGCAGTATTTCTGCAAACCGATATTGTGGATTTCCAGAGACAGGGGTGGGAAGGTCCTGAAATTATGGCGGGTTTGGCTGAAGTGCTTCCCAAAAACATCTGGCAGTATGTGGCTGGAATCTCCAACCTGGAACTGCTGGGAAGTACTTTTGTCTTGCAGGGTGGGACTCAGAAAAATTATGCAGCTGTAAAATCGCAGGTAGATTATATTATAAAAAAATTTAGAAATTCAGAAAAAACGCCTGAAATATTTATTCACAAATTTACTTCTGTTTGCGGAGCCATCGGCGCGGCGCTCGAAGCCATTGACCTCGGTATTGATGAATCTACATTTACCGGCTTTGAAGAAGTGAGCCAGATTCAATATTCGTATCTGCACAATGAATCTACAAGATGTGATTTTTGCCGAAACAAATGTATCCGGACTTTTATTGACCTTGATCATTCTGGAAAAAAAAGAAGGTTGATACTGGCTCCCTGTGAGAAAGGAAGATTTGAGGCTATTTCAGAAGTTAGAAAGGTTCAAAAAGAAATGAACCGGCTGCGCGAACAAAACCCAAATCTGGTTCATTATTCTTCAAAAAAGGTCTGGGAGTCATGCCTGAATTCAATCAGGGGTTATTTACGGTTTTTAAATAATGCAAATTATGGGCATAGCAATTTTATTTTTCATACAAAAAATAGAATTCTCTCCAAAAGAAAAAAAATCAGACTTGGTTTTCCCCGCGTACTGAACCATTATGTGCTACAGCCTTTTTTAAATGCATATTTTGAAACACTCGGATTTAATTATCAAAATTTTTACTTTAGTTCTTTTACGGATGAGGAAATGTATAAAAAAGGCTCAAAACGCGGATCAGTTGATCCATGTTTTCCTGCAAAAGTAGCTTTATCCCATGTGACCAGTTTGTTGACCGATTACGGCGATAAACTGGATTATATAATTTTCCCCATGGTTGGCTCGTTTCCGGCAGATATAGATCAAACAATTGACGAGAGAGCCTGCCCGACAGTAACGGGAGCTCCGGAAATGGTTTATTCTGCATTGACAAAAGAAGAAGATTTGTTTGGTAAAAAAGGGATAGAATTTCTAAAGCCATTTTTAAGCTTTGGAAATTATGGAACTCTTGAGAAGCAGATTTATCGGGAATTTTCACAAAAGTTTCATATCGGCGAATATGAAAACAAAATTGCCGTAAGAGCCGGTTTTCATGCGTTAAAAAAATACAAACACAACCTGTCGAAAATGGGCAAAAAACTTATTGAGACAGTCGTAAAAGAAAAGAGACTCGCTCTGGTTTTATTGGGGCGCCCGTACCACAGCGATCCTGGTATTAATCATGGGATCATGGATCTTTTTATTGAACGGGGTTATCCGGTAATGCCGATTTCTGCCATACCCATGGATAAACATTTTTTATCGGAATATTTTACAGAAGACGAGATATTTAGCGGCGAAGCCTCAGGTATCGACGATGTATGGAAAAACTCATTTTCTGCCAATAGTTCGCAGAAAATATGGGCTGCAAAATTTATTGCGCGTCATCCAAACCTGATTCCGGTAGAACTTTCAAGTTTTAAATGCGGCCATGATTCCACTTTGTATTCTACCATTGAAAGAATTTTTGAACATGCCTCCAAACCATTCTTTTCATTTAAAGATATAGATGAAAACAATCCTGCCGGTTCGATTAAAATCAGAATTGAAACAATGGATTATTTTCTGAAAAAACATGTGCTGGAAATGAAACGCGGAAAAGAATCTTCCCATTCCTTGTTCAGGGAAAAAAAGCTGGCCTGATTGGGATCATGGAAAGATATTTCAAACTGATTCAAAAATCCATTCAAATTCAGCTTGAATACAGAATATCTTTTTTAATTTCTCTATTTTCGATGGGGTTCTATTATGTAGTGCAGTTTTCCATTATTGGATTTACAGTAATGAAGTTTCATGAAATCCAGGGATGGAATATCCAGGAAATTGCATTTCTTTTTTCTTTTATTCTTGTAGCGCAGGGAATCAATACCCTGATCTTTGGTCCTCTTGTGCGGTTTGATGAAATCATCCGCAAAGGCGAGTGGGATTATTTGCTGGTAAGACCATTAAACCCGTTGATTAGCTTGCTGTGCATGCAGATGGATCCTTCAGCGATTATTCATCTGGTTCTTGGAATTATTTTCTTTGTGTATGCATCTTTAAAAATCGGCATTGAATTTAATTTGTGGAATATATTCCTGATTATCCAGGTCTGGTTTGGAGGAGCCCTGGTGATGGCGGCAATCCGGATTGTTATAGCTGCTGTGGCTTTTCGGTCTGTGGCCATCGAGTCGCTGGTTCATTTTTTTGTTTATAGCGCCAAGGAATTTATATTGTATCCCATTAATATTTACAAGAACCCCATTCCATTTTTATTGACGTTTATTTTTCCTTTGGCATTTGTTAATTATTATCCAAGTCATCTTTTTATTCAAAAAGACGGGATGTTTTTTGACGGACTGAAATACCTTGCTTTTCCCGTTGGATTGGGAATGTTTGTTTTTTCTCTCTGGCTGTTCAGGCTTGGGGCAAAAGCCTATCATTCAACGGGAAGTTAAATGAAAATTTACTTCAGGGCATGAATCACTTTTTCAAATTCTTTCATTAACGTTTCTCTGGCCGTTTCATTGGCCACCTGAAGTAATAGTATTTTCAGCGCGGCATTTTTATCCTGGGCTTTTTCATTTCCTGAAAGAATGGAAATGGACTGTGAGTAAATGTTTGATGTATCCTGCGGAGTGAGATTAAGGTTGGCAATGGTTGTTAATCTTTGTTTAATCAAGTTAATTACTTTTGCATAAAGTTTAATTTCAGAGGAAAGTTTATACAAATCATTTTTATTGCTGTTTGTGGATGCGGCAAACAGCATAATTTCTTTTCCCCAGTCAATTACTGTGCCTTTTTTTTCCGCATTTATTAAGCTGTTCATTTTAATAGACGCTTTGGATAAATACGGCAATGAGCTGTACCAGTTTTGATATCCGGCATTATCCTTTGCGCGGGTAAATTTTGCGATATTTCCGAGTATCGACGCAAATTCCTTTAACGAAAATAATTTGGCAGTTATC
>JAOUFE010000146.1 GCA_029858425.1 Spirochaetia bacterium
CCGAAAGCCCCGTAAAAACAATGAGTTTGTCGCGGGGAATTTCCAGAGAAATATTTTTTAAATTGTGCTCGCGCGCGCCTTTAATGCGTATAAATGACATAAGGGTTATAGCAAATTGACGAAAAGCGGCGTCAATAAGATTGTGTGTGGGTATTGACCCAGCGTCCGGTAGTTGCCTCCACTATGCGGGCGCTCCGCGCAGGTGCGGGGAAGCGCGGCCGCAGGGGGTCACCTGCATGGAAATTTTGTGCATCGGATGCCAGTCAGGCCAGTTTCAGCAGCTCGTTCATGGCTTTTTCATATTGTTCTTTATCCGGCGGGGTGCCATGCCATTTTGGATTGTTTTCCATAAAACTTACATTTTTGCCAAGCGTGTTTTCAAACAAGATAATTTTTGGTTTGCCTTCTTTTTGCTTTCCCCATTGAAAGGCTCCCCGAATTTCCGGAAAGCTATGGCCGTTTGCATTTCTGGTGAGCCAGCCAAAAGAAGTAAATTTATCAGCAAGAATACCGAGATTCATCACCTCCTCGATTTTGCCGTCAATTTGAATGTGGTTGTAATCTACAAAAGCCGTGAGATTGTCTAATTTGTAATGGGCAATGCTCATGGCGGCTTCCCACGTCATGCCTTCCTGGCATTCCCCGTCCGATATTCCGATAAATAATTGGCCGGTATGTTTTTGCAGTTTCATCCCGAGAGCCGCGCCACAGGCCTGCGACAATCCCTGCCCGAGTGATCCGCTCGAATTGTACAACTGCGGTAAATAATGCGTCGAAGGGTGTCCCTGAAGTCTGGTTCCCAGCTTTCGAAAAGTGTTTAGTTCACTGGAGGGTATCACCCCGGTCATGGCCAATGCTGAATACAGAATGGCGCAAACGTGTCCGTTGCTAAGCAAAAAACGGTCACTTTTTTCCGGTTTTTGCGGATCAAGATTTAGTATTTTAAGATAAAGAGTTGCAAAAATATCCGCCAGACCAAGCGCCCCTCCCGTATGCCCGGAGGCAGCTTCATATACCATGGTGACAACATCCATTCTTAACTTGTTGGCGCATAAGGACAATTCTTCATCGCTTAGTTCTTTATGATTTTTTGTTAGAATTTCCTGTATTTTATTGTTGAAACTGTTCATAAATTTGCTCCGTTGCTTTGCGCCAGAAATCAGTTCATAAACAACCGGACAATCATTACTCACAAATGTAGTCGTATTTTTTTAAGCGAGTACTCACCCAGTCCAGAGTAAATGGTTTTTTGCCCTCCTGCGGGGGAAAACATTAATTTTCCAGACCCGGCAGCACTATGTGATTTTTTATGTTGATGAAATTGGGCATTTGTACTATGTTACCATTATATCCTACTGAATTGAATAAAATGCCGACGCGAAATATGATTACGCTCTGGCAGTACGGATAAATTTTGGCGTGAGGGGAAAATGAAAAAAGAATATAAAAATCACAGCGGGAAGCTGATATTGAAAGTTTTTGAGGAAAACAACATTATATTTTTAAGCTGGCATGGAAAAAGTCTCGACTTGAGTCCCGGAGATTTTCTTTTTCCTGTATTTCGGGAAATATTTGATGGAAATGAAAACAATATTGTGATGAACTTTGAGGATTTACAGTACTGGGATTCATCTTCCATTGCGGTTCTTATAAAACTTCTTGGCGAAATAAAAAAAGGGAACCGGAAGATTACTCTGGAATACAAAGCTGATGAAGACTGGCAGCAACTGAGTTTTACGGCTCTTCAGGTTTTCCAAACTCCTGATGAGAGAATTAAAATTATCGGCAAATAGTTCCCCCATTACCGGTCAGGGGTTCATTCTAAATGGCTTGTCGCCGTACATGCGTAATTTTTATTTAAAATATGGAAATTGTAAAAAATTCAAAAGCTCGTTTTGAATATGAAATTCTGGAGGAAATTGAGGCCGGTATTGTGCTTGCGGGAAGCGAAGTCAAATCTTTGCGTTTAAAAAAAGTATCTCTGGTGGACTCATATGCAAAATTCAAGGGGAATGAACTTTTTCTTGTGAACGCCAGAATCGAACCATATACACACGGGAGTTTTTTTAACCACGACCCGGTGGGTTCGAGAAAGTTATTATTGAAGAAAAAGGAGCTCTTCAGATTAAAAGGGAAGCTCGCAGAAAAGGGATGGACCATTATCCCGTTAAAAATGTATTTTAAAGATAATAAAATTGTCAAAGTTCTCCTTGGGTTATGCCGCGGTAAAAAAGCCCACGACAAGAGACAATCCATTAAAGATAAAGATTTGAAAAAAGAAGCCCTGCGCGAATTAAAACACTTTAAATGAATGTTGTACTGTCATTGACCCTGTAATCGGGCATTCCAGATAATAATTTCTTTAAAAAATCCGGAGTTTGTCGACAATGAAGCATGGTAAGATCATTATGGACATCAGCTACAGGGATGATTTCGCAACAGTTTCAAATTGATACAATTGCGAACAACCTTGCAAACGTAAATACAACGGGATTTAAAAAAAGCAGGGTAGATTTTGAAGACTTGATATATCAGCATGAGGTGCTGGCCGGTACTCCGGCTACTTCGGTATCAGAAGTTCCTACCGGGGTAAACGTTGGGCACGGTGTTAAAGCTGCCTCTACGCAAAAAATATTTGATATTGGTTCTCTTCAGCAAACAAAACATAAATTTGATATGGCTGTAGCTAACGAGGTAGGATTTTTCAAGATTCAAATGCCTGACGGAACTTTCTCATATACTCGCGACGGTTCGTTTAAAATCGACAGCAACCGGCAAATGGTAACCAGCAGCGGTTATATGCTGCAACCGCCCATTATATTACCCGAAGACGCGCAGGCGGATACACTTTCCATTTCAGAGCAGGGCGATGTCAGGGTTACTCTTGCAAATTCAACGACGCCCACGCAAATTGGTCAAATAGAGTTATACCGGTTTGTAAATCCGGCCGGGCTAAAGCCTATTGGTAAAAATTTGTTCCAGGAAACCCCCGCATCCGGAAATGAACTTCCTGGAACGCCATCCCAGGATGGCTTTGGAGCGGTGTTGCAGGGCTTTCTTGAGATGAGCAATGTAAATCTAGCCGAAGAAATGGTCAGCATGATTGTTGCGCAGAGAGCCTACGAATCGAATTCGAAGGCCATTCAAACAACCGATTCCATGCTGGGTACTGCCATTCAGTTAAAGAGGTAATGGTTAAGATCAAGAACATTTTTGGAGTAATTTTGGCATGCCTGTTCCTGTTTTCAGGTTCGGGCATGCTATATTCATGGCATTTATTTTTAAAAAAAAACACAGCAGTAGATTCACAGTATATCAAAGTCTACGATCTGGGAGCTATTCACGGAAATGATCTGGATCCGAAAAGCCGCAAGCTTATTTTAAATACCGTCATTGGCGATTCTCCATTTCAGGAAACTCTCTGGGATGCTGACCATGTGAGAACGTCCCTGGAAAATGTTTCGTTGTACCCGGAGTCAATCAGGGGAAATGAATTAAAAATTACGCCAGAATTTAAAAGCTATGGAGCGGCGGAAATTGAAAAACTCATTTTGTCGAAATATCAGGAAACAGACAATTCTGATTTCAAGGTTGTTTTGCGCGAGAGTCCGCAAATTCCCGAATTTTTAAAGTTTAAACTTGTCATTGATAAATCGCCCAATGCAGGGATCAAGAACGCGGAAGTTCATTATGCAACTTTTGATAATAAACAAGAACGCATTCCCTTTGCCTATACCTTGCTGAAAAAAATTTCCACCGTGACTGCTCTTCAGGATATTAAAAAAGGGGAAAGGCTGGTCAGGGAATGCATAAGCAAAAATGAGCAATGGATTGATCATGAAGCAACGGATGTATTTACTGAATTTCCATCAGGATATGTTGCCCTGAAAAATATTGATAAAGGAACTACAATCTTTCGCGAAGACGTGAGATTAAAACCGGAAGTAAATTACGGAGATAAAATTGTCATAAGGTATACCGACAAGAATCTCCTGATTGAATCAGAGGTTCGCGCCCTGCAAAGCGGCAGTTCTGGTTCCATTATTAAATTTAGAACGCATAAAAACAAGATAATTTACGGCAAACTTTCTTCCGGAACTGATGCAGTTTTCACGATGGGAAAAAATTAAAGTAATGATATGAAAAAAATCGCCGCCATATTTCTTTTTTTTCTGGGTCAAATACTGCTTGCCCAGACGAGTTTGTATAATGGGAAGAATCCATATTCTTCCAATTATTCCGATGGTGAAACAATAAAAATCAATGTAAACGGGGTGTTTCAGATAAATACTTCGGGTGACTGGAGCGGGAATTCTGAAGTAACCCTGAAACTTCAGCCAGACAAAAGCAATATTCCTTTTTTAAGCCCATCAGAACAGACGAGAGCAAATAACCGAAAACAAAGCGAGCGAAAAAAAGTTTCACAAAAATTTCAATTTACTTTAACCGGAATATTAACCCGGCAGCCCAATGGGACATATGCTGTGACGGCCAATAAAACGATTCGCGTTGACGGCCAGATTACGCTTGTGAATTGCACAGGAATAATCAATGACAAATCCATAAAATACGGGGAAGTAAATTCCGACGATATTGCAGAATTAAATCTCGTTATCACTTCCAAACCGGCGATTCCGAGGGATAATAGTTTTGATCCGCCAAAAGAGGCCGACAATAAAGAAGGGAAACCGGGGGCATTTTCTCCGGAGCAAATTCGCAATTATGTAAAACAATATATGCAGGAAATTCTGGGGGCTCTGCAATGAAAAGAAGGGTAATTATTTTTATTTTCATTTTTGCTTCCTGGTCTGTTTTGCGATCTCTTTCGGCAGTAACGGTAGCCATTAAAGATGTTGTCAAGATTTCTACCCAGAGGGAAAATTATCTCACGGGATATGGATTGGTGGTTGGACTGCCCCAAACCGGAGATTCCAAAAATCCGCTGGCAGGTCAGTCTCTGGAAAATCTTTTGCGGTCATCCGGCGTCAATATGGATGCCGGCAGGCTCGCCGGAAAAAATACTGCGGCTGTAATGGTCATGGCCACGTTACCCCCCATCACCCGATCGGGCGATCTGCTGGATATCTGGGTTGCATCTATTGGCGATGCCAAATCTCTGTCCGGAGGTTTTCTCGTGGAAACGCCGCTGCTGGGTCAGGACGGGAAAACCTATGCCATAGCCCAGGCCGGGATTCCCTTGAAAATGAGTTCTCAGCAAAGTACAAAAAATTCCGGCACAACTTTATATGTTATTCGCGGCGCAACCGTAGAGAAAACCGTAAATCAACCTTTTTTATATGATACAAAAAAAATCAGGCTCGCATTAAGAAACTTTGATATTCAAAATTTAAATTCCATAATGAAGACAATTGAAAAAAAATTCCCGGGTTCGGTGGTTATTTCTCAGGATGGCTTGTTAGAGTTGTCTGTTCCGGATAGTATGCAGCCGGTAGAATATCTGGCCACAGTAATGAGCCAGCCCGTTGAAATAAAAATGCAGGGTAAGGTGGTGGTTGATCCGCATACGGGAACCATTGTGAGCGGATCCGGGATAAAAATATCCAAAGTGGGCATAACCAAAAATGGAATTACCATCAAGATTCAGGGGCAGGGCTCAGGTTCAGAATCGCTCAAAAAAGTCTCCAGCGCCATTCTGGAAGAATCGACTACGGTGGATGATCTGGTGAAGGGTTTAAACAATATGGGGCTTGGCGCAGAAGAAATT
>JAOUFE010000147.1 GCA_029858425.1 Spirochaetia bacterium
CTGCGTACAGGAAACCCAGATTTCGCCATTTTTTCCGGTACTGATTAAATTTACATCGGATATTTTCCAGATTTCTGGCCAGGGCAGAGACTCAAATTGATCCGAATTTTTCTTTTTTAAATATACTCCGCCTGAAACTCCCGTCCCGGCATAAAGATCGCCATTACCGGCCATGTGCAGGGATCGAATTTCTTCATAAAAATCCAGACCTTTACCAAAAGGAATAAACGGGAGTCCGGCATTTAGTTTTCGAAAAAGCCAGTACGTTGCCCCATTCGCCTGTTGATGATTATTTTTTGGAGACCACTGCAATCCGTTGACGGCTGTCCCTATAAACACATTTTTTTCGTCTGAAGCAATGGAAGTCAGTTTTTCAAAAGAATGCAGATTGGTTTGAATTTTTTGCAGCGAATTCATGTCTTTGATTTCATAGTTGTATAATGCAGTCGAATTTCGGGAATCCATATCCACCAGTAGTCTTTTGGAGGACATGCCAGAATCTGCAGGTTTTTCGGAAAAAACCTGGACCGGTAAAACAGCATTTTCCTTAAAGTCGTATTTATAAGCGTCATTTTTTTCATCCGAAAAATAAATCGCTTCGCTGTCCATTTTTAAAAAGCCAATTCTTCCAGTAATATTTTCCGATTTGCCCGAATTGCCATTCATGTTGTAAAAAACCCTGCCTTCATCAGAATAAAATACAACCTCATAATTGAAATCTGCAAACCGGGTTTTGTTGTTCGACGAAAGGTCTGCGTGAAGCAGAATCAGGCAGAGCAAAAATAAAAAAATATTTTTTTTCATGGAATTAATTCAACACGCGCAGGAAAGATTTGACGAGCAACAGACTAAAGGCCGGAATATAGCCAAACAAAATCCAGTTTTTTTCTCCGAACTCAATACTGCCTGCGGCGAAACCAATAAATAAAACCAGCAATGCAGCCGTCGTTAAATAAACAATTTTTTGAATCCATTTTTGATATTTTTCTTTTAACAGACGTTTTATGATATCAATTTGTATCACCTCCGAACGACTGATTCCCACAGAAGCGCCCAGAATTCCAAGCAACAATACCAAATGGGGAATAACCGAACTTATAGTGTCCGCCAGATCGATGGCCCATCCCGATCCGGGGAAATTTCTGGCAATTAACCTGAAAAGTACCGAAAAAACAATAAAGCAAATCATTGCCATCAGTAAAAATTTTTCGATCTTTAAAATTGTGCGTTCCAGAACCTGCCCCATGCACATACACACCTAAATTTTTGCATAGTGCGGCAAGGAAATTACATTTCCTGCACACACTCTGCATTGTACTTGACAGCCTGTCTTGAAAATATATCGAGTACTTATACATCGCGCGGTAGAGCAGTTGGTAGCTCGTTGGGCTCATAACCCAAAGGTCGCAGGTTCAAGTCCTGCCCGCGCCAATAGGTCTTACAAGAAAAGGCGACGTAGCTCAGTTGGTTAGAGCAGCGGAATCATAATCCGCGTGTCCGGGGTTCGAATCCCTGCGTCGCTAATTTTTTTCGCTGCCTTCCAGAACATCCATAAAAGCAGAAACGCTGAAAACAGCCTTGCCAGCTCCGGCAGGTCCATATCCGGGCGGAACCGGTAAATTGTATTTTTTCCAGATGGCCTTGTAACCCCGCAACAACTTCATGTAATACTCCAGAGGCGCAGGCAAGTTTTGCCCCAGCGTCGTATATGGCTCTGGACACCATGTGGTAAATCTGGGGGAAATTCCATGACTCATAAAATAATCCACGCCTTCAAGCGTGCTTTCAATGGCCGCATCAATCGTCAGAAAACCATGCGGAGCGGCAAGCTCCACTCCGGCGACAAAATTGGGGATGACATTTTTTTCGCCAAAAACCCGGGCCGATTCAATAATACGGCGATTCCAGTTGTCGCGACCAATGTAGCGAGCCTTGCCGGGGCAGTATTTTTCAAATAAATTTTTATCCCAGATTTCATAGTTGGGATGATAAATTTCAATGCCGGCATCTTTGAGTTTCACCACATCTTCTTTTTCGTATGCCTGCGTGACGACTTTGGATATCCATCGTCCCGGAAATTTCTGGTTTATTATGGAAGCATATTCGCCATAAAAATCAATTTCATTTTTACCGTTTAACTGCGTCACTACTGATCCGCCGGTAAGAGTATACGCCCCGGCAACGGTATCGTACAGATCAATGCCCTGCAAAATTTCCAGAATATCTTCAACAGATTTTACTCCGGTATATGGCCTGCCTGATTTTTTTTGCTGCCGCCAGTTGTGGTTGATGTCGCAAAAAGCGCACTCTTCCTCTTTACCGAAATACTGGCAGTTCCGAAAAACAGTCAAATAAATCAAATATCCCCATTCGATCACGGGGGCAATTTCTCCGGGAGGTTTTGCTGCCTTGTATTTTTTTTTATAATAATCCGGAATCACGGGATAAACCACTTCAGCCAGTTCATCGGCTCCAAAATAAATTTTCAATGTTCCATCTCTCAAAACAATTTTATAGGGAGATTCAGGGTTTATCCTGACGGAAACCACCGTGGAGCGCAAATGGTAGTTGCCATCTGCAAAACGAATTTCTTCGGGCGCCTTCCAGTTTTCCTGGCCGGTCATTTCATGCAGGGGGATTCGATCAAAAGAAAAAATAAAGTAGTCCTTGGTTTTATAAGAGTCCGGATTTGCCAGAGCCGATACATCAAAGGCAATGCCCAGCCGCAGCATGTCCTGCTTGAAAAAAGCTTCCAATGGAATGTCAGAATAGTTGCCCAGCCAGTCCAGATGCAGATTCTCTAAAAGTTCCATAAATGTAACTCGAAAAAGAGACTTCAGGCGGTCAAGAAAAGGACGCCTCCGCATTTTCGCTCTGCTTAAAACAAGAGTCGGCGTAGCGAAATAGCGGTTGCGGCAAATACATGTTTGCGCCATTTCGGGGTGCAAAAACCAGCGCGTTTTGGAAATATAGCCTAAGCATGAAGTCAAAATTCATTCCGGATTATTTAAATTAGCGCAGTTTTGGGGCGCTTCACGCTCAAAAACTGCGCATTTAACTACATTTAGATATGAATATTGAGTTCTTGCCACTCCAGACAGGCAATATGATTCATTTATATGGAATATGTATATTAGTTATACAATATGATTTGAAAACAAATAATCGTCACCTGGCACAAAATTTGCTTATATATTAAACAATATGTATAATTTTAATGACCCCTTGCTCAACCTGCATGAAATCACACTATCGCTGCTCTCTGAAAACGATCCCGATATCTTGTTAAACACCATACTGGATCAGGCCATAGAATTTACTCAGGCCGATTCCGGATCCATTGCGCTTCTGGATGATACGCGCAAATTTCTGGAAATCAAGGTCTTTCGCGGTCTTTCCAAGGATGTTCCGGAGAAAGTAAAACTGAAACTTGGCGAAGGCGTAACGGGAAGATGTATATTAACCGGAAAAATAAGAAATGTCGGGGATACAAAAGAAGATCCCTACTACATCTCTGTTCGCTCGGACATTCAATCGGAGCTGGCCATCCCTTTAAAGGCTGGCCCAAAAAGCTTTGGGGTTATCTCTGTAGATTCATCGAGACTGAACGCCTTTGACAAAAATCACGAAGAATATTTAAGCCTGCTTGCCAATTACGCAGCCCAAATTTACACACACCAGGAAACAATTCAACATTTGCATGACCGCCAATACATTCAAGATACACTTCTTCATATTAGTGCGCTGCTCGGAAGGGAGCCTGATTTTAAAAAAGTATTTGAAAATACAGCAAAATTGCTCGAAGAAAAAATCGATTTAAAAAGAGCGGCGCTTTTTTTATACGATGATATTACTCATGAACTCTCCATTGAATACTCTTTAAATTATTCGGACAACCAGATTGAAAGAAGCCGCTATAAACCCAACGAAGGTCTCACCGGAAAAGTTTTCTCTTCCAAAAAACCAATGGCTGTGGCAAATATTTCACAGGATAAAAACTTTTTAAACAAATCCGGTATTTCGCGCATGGAGTCTCAAATCAGTTTTTTTTCTTCGCCAATAATATTAAATGATAAAGTCAAGGGCGTTTTTAATATGGAAATTGCCTATGTAAATCACGGGAAGTTTTCGGACTATACTTTTTTAATCCAACTGTTAAGCGCTTTTTTTTCGCAGGCCATTCTAATTGAGGAACTTATCCAGCAAACAGAATCCGAAATAAAAAATGAAAATATTTTCCTGAAGAGACAATTTGAAAACAATTATGTATTTGAAAACATTGCGGGTAAAAGCAAGGTCATGGAACAATTGTTTAAAACTATGTCCATGGCGGCTGATTCCAACAGTTCCATATTATTGACCGGAGAATCAGGCACCGGGAAGGAATTGTTTGCATCGGCCATCCACCGCAACTCTTTGCGAAAAGACAACAAGATTGTTAAAATTAATTGTGCGGCCATTCCGGGCGATTTACTTGAAAGCGAATTGTTTGGTTATGAAAAAGGAGCCTTTACCGGCGCCGACAAGGATCATCAGGGTAAATTCCTGATTGCCCACAAAGGAACATTATTTTTAGATGAAATAGGCGAAATGGACTTTAAACTGCAATCCAAACTGCTCCGTTTTCTTCAGGAAAAGGAATTTTCTCCGCTCGGTAGCAATAAAATTTATAATGTAGATGTTCGTATTATCGCGGCAACCAATGCTGATTTTGAAAAACTGATAAGCGAACATAAATTTCGCGAAGACCTTTACTACCGGCTCAATGTAATTCAGATGAATATCCCTCCCTTGCGCGAAAGGATGGAAGATCTGCCATTTATTTGCGATCACCTGCTCAATAAAATCGCGGTGAATAACAAAAAAAACCCAAAATCGCTTACCGCCGAGGCTTATGCGGTTCTTGAATCCTGCCATTTCCCCGGGAATGTCCGCGAACTTGAAAATATTCTGGAACGCGGCTTTGTTTTGAGCCGGGGAAACACCATCGACGTTTCTGATCTGGGCATGCAAAAGCCTGCTAAAAATCCAACTGAAAAAATTATTAGAGATAGTATATCTGAAACTCCCTTTAACATTTCCGCCTGGATTTCTGCAAAAATTGAAAGCTCCAGCGATGGAAATTATTATGCCGACATCATGCGAGAAACCGAAAAAGAACTTTTCCAGTTGTTGTTAAAAAAAACATTTTACAATAAAAGCAAAACAGCTCGTCTGCTTGGATTAAACCGCATAACTCTTGATAAAAAACTAAAAGAAATGGATATTGTTTAAAAAAAGGAGAATAATAACGGCCCATGAGCGTTTGTGTCAACAGAGTGTCGGGTCATAAACTTCGTATT
The DNA here is from genome assembly GCA_029858425.1 of Spirochaetia bacterium. Taxonomy (GTDB): domain Bacteria; phylum Spirochaetota; class Leptospiria; order Turneriellales; family JAOUFE01; genus JAOUFE01. The sequence continues at coordinate 5,343 of JAOUFE010000147.1, forward strand.
TACGTCAGAATCTAATAAAATGCGCGTTTTTGGGGCGCTTCGCGCCCTAAAAACGCGCTAACCTTAAAGCATTCTGACTGAATTCCGAAGTTCTTGCCCGGATTCTTTCCCCTGTTTTCGGAATGAGTCGTTACTTAGTCCGTAAAAATACTGTACAAACAGTAAGTATATAATATACGTGACATATGGCAGTTCTCGGTGTATATTTTTATAGCTGGATAAACTTAATTTCGCTGGTACAGGAATTGGCTTTTTTTACTTATTTCACGGCAAAATATGCTTATCAGGCATCGTTGAATTC
>JAOUFE010000148.1 GCA_029858425.1 Spirochaetia bacterium
AATAGCGAGATCTACCCCCTGTGAGACTCCTACTGTAATGAGTATTTCCTGATCCGGGTCATAATCTACCTCGAAAGATTCGCTTAAAAAGGTTGCAATGGCGCGCCTGAGACTGATTAATCCGGCGTTTCCCGTATAATAGGTGTATCCGTTTCGCAAGGATTCTATGGCGGTATTTACAATAATTTGAGGCGTAACAAAATCGGGTTCTCCTACGCCAAGCGAGATTACACCTTTTTTCTGGGCAACAATATCAAAAAAAACCCTGATTCCCGATGGCGGCATGGAAATGATTTGAGAACAAAGCTTTGAATTCCAGTAACTGTCTCCGCTGGTATCCCCGGATTTCCTGTCTGGCATATCATTCCGCGTCGATAAGAGCTTGAATCCCGGGCAATTTTTTCCCTTCCAGGTATTCCAGAGTTGCTCCACCGCCGGTGCTAATGTGTGTTATTTTATCTTCAAGTCCAGTTTTTTTTATGGCGGCCATAGAATCCCCACCGCCGATAATCGTAGTACCCTTTACCTTGCTGACAGAGCGCGCAATAGCCATAGTGCCTTCTGCAAAGGAGGGCATTTCGCAAACACCCATTGGACCATTCCAGAGAACTGTTCGGGCATCTCCAATAATTTTCTCAAATTTTTTTATTGTTTTCGGCCCAATATCCATTCCCATCCATCCTTCCGGGATTTCCAGTCCGCAACTTTTAATTTTTCCCTTTTCGGAAAAATCCATTGAAATAATATGATCTTCGGGGAGAAAAAAACCGCACTCATTAAATTGTGCCCTGTCAATAATCTGGGAGGCTCGACTTAAAATATCCGTTTCAATGAGCGAATTCCCGACTCTTAAACCGCGGGATTTTAAAAAAGTATAGGCCATGGCTCCGCCAATCAGAATATGATCTACTTTTTTAATCAGACTGTCCAATATATTGATTTTCGATGAAACCTTTGACCCGCCGATAATTGCCACAAAAGGTCTTTCCGGGTCAGTCAGGGCTCTGCCAAGGATATTGATTTCTTTTCTTAAAAGCAATCCTGCATAAGAGGGTAAAAAAGAAGCCAGTTCCATTACCGATGCATTTTCCCTGTGGCATGCGCCAAAAGCGTCATTTACAAAAATCCCTCCAAGTTCTGAAAGTTTTTTAGCAAATTTTTTTCGTTCAGATTCCTTTTCTGATGTTTCCTCCGGAAAAAACCGAATGTTGTCAATGACAAGAATTTCTCCTGAACTTAAATCCTGCGCTGTTTTTTCCCACTCAGCCATGCGGCTGATTGGGGAAAACTGGATTTTCGTGCCGGGCATCAATTCCTGCAGTTTTTTTGTGACATTCAACAGGGAGAGACCGGAATCTCTGGATGATTTTGGACGTCCAAGATGGGAAACAAGAACAATCGATGCCCCTTTTTTTAACAGCAAGTCTATTGTAGGCAGACTTTTTTCAATTCTGCCGGAATCAGAGACCTCTCCGTCAGGGTTTAACGGAACATTAAAATCCACTCTTAAAACAACTCTTTTCCCATGTAGAGACAGGTCTTCTATGCCCTTTACCTTGTGCATCATATGAGCATACGAATTATTGAATTTAATGCGTAAAGAAAAAATTCAGGGAAAGCAACAGCTAATAGATTTCTCGTAACTGCCCAAAAGCCAATACCTTATAGACAATAAGAATATACCAGATACATTTGACATGCCAAATAAAAGATATAAATTGACCCATGGGGAAGGGGAAATATAAGTATATTATTTATATTATTGCGTTTTTTTTCATGACTGACAGCATTCTGTATTCCCAGGAACCGTTAAACTCCTGGGAAAAAATTCAGTCGCAGGTTCAAAACTCGTCTGCGTCTGAGCAGGTGGTTATTGATAATCTGTATATCCAAAGCTATCAAGAACAGACAGGTGTATGGAAAAAAGTACCATCCGGCTCATTATTGTCAGAAATTGCAAAACCCTACCAATCAGATATTGACAGTATTATAGAAATAAACAATTTTCCCAAAAATGCCATAAAGGTGTTCGCCGCTTCGTGGATATTTATCCCATACACAAAAGAATATATTAATAATCTAAAAATAAATGGAATAAGCAGGCTTGAGCTTAGAATCGCCCATGAAGAATATATTTGGCCGGTAGAAGGCATAAGAATAACCAGCCATCTTGGGCAAAGATGGGGGAAATTTCATCCGGGAGTCGATATAGCAACTCCATCAGGCAGTCTTGTACTGGCAGCGATGGATGGAGAAATTACGGAATCCCGGTTTATTGGCGAATATGGAAATGCAATTATTTTGAACCACAATCAATCTTATTTCACTCTTTATGGTCATTTGTCAGATAATTTTGTAAAAAAAGGCGATAAAGTGCGTAAAGGACAGGTGATTGGACTTTCCGGAAGTACCGGACACAGTACAGGACCGCACCTTCATTTTGAGGTCAGATATTTAAATATTGTTTTAAATCCGGAAGTATTTCTTCCTGCGTTCAGGGAGTCTATATATGTATTTGCCCGAAAAGAGTCAAACGATATATCAACCGGGGTTCGCCGGGTAGAGACACAGGAACAATAGTCAGAATTTTTCTTGATCTGGATATTTTTTCTCAAGAGTACACAAAAATAAACCTCCCCGGCGGTTATATTTTACAAGATACAGATTTGAATTTTCAAGGCATAGTTTTTTGAAAAATTGTTCTGAAAATGAGTTTAAAGAATCAATTTGATCAATTATAGATATTTTCCCTGAAATATTCAGTATTCTTATGGCTTCCTGAATTGCCATTTCAGGGTTTTTAAAAAAACGCAGAGCCATTCTAAAATAAATAGAATCTGCAACATGGTCTCCTAACGGAAGAAAATGCGCATCAGACTGCAACAGGTGTACTTGCTCCTGATTCATAATATTTTCTCTTGCAATTTTAAGCTGGTTTTGGGATATTTCAATGCAAATAATTTTACGGAATGACCTTTCGATCACTTTAAAGAAATCACCCATTCCGCTTCCGATATCAACAGCCAGATTGTGTGTTTTGGGGATTCCGTCCAGGGCAACTTCTGAAGTAAATAAAATATCTGGTTGTTGTTTTCGCCAGAGATTGATAGTATTGTCCAGATCGCTGTTTTTTCTTTGGGCAATCGCATTTATTAACTTTCGTTCATCTTCTGAAGATTCAGGCAATTCCTTTATGATGGTTTTTAATTCACTCCATATTTTTTGCAGGTTGGACGGAATGGACGGCTGTTCTATATTGCGATAATATTTTTGAGCGCCACTTTTATAAGATTCAATCAATCCCTGATTTTTTAGTATTTTTAAATGATGACTTACATTGGATTGGGAGAGGGTCAGAATTTCAACAAGTTCCGATACGCTCAGTTCGGAAGTAAGCAAGAGATTTAAAATTCTGAGCCGGTGCGGTTCTGAAAAAGTTTTCAGGAGTTCAATCGTTTGCACTTTTAATTATAATGGAAGGTATAGCCAAGCTGTACCATACGGTTGTTGGCCGTGATGGACATGTGATTAAAAAGCAAATGCCCCGCCCTGTAAGTTCCAAGCAAAATCAACGTTGAAGTGAGTCCTGTCTGAAGCGGGTCAAACGAATGTGTAAAAAAAGATGTTCCTCCCGTGTAGAGCAACACCCCGTCTATGGCCAGATAAAGAATTGAAAATATCCAGGCCGATTTTTTTTCAAAAGGCGAATCAGCAATAGTATAGAGATGGCCAGCTGCCGGTAGTAAAAGCGTAAGAGCGTATGTTAACGCAAGACTTTTTTCCCTGATTTTATAGGGCAGCTCTTTTCCCGTCGCATCGATCGTTATTGCATCCAGCAGAGCATTGTTGGTATTATTCATAGACTCAATTCTCACCATGGAACCATTCTCGTAAGAGCCAATATATAAATCAAAAGGATACAGGTTCATAAATGGGCTGACGAGTCGAAACATAAAACCATTGGTATCGTCATTTTCTGAGTATTTGCTTCCCAGTTTGTCTAATGTTTTCGTTACGATCTGCCGAATTTCTTCAGGAGATTTGCTAAATTCTCCAGTAACTGCATTGACAGCAAGAACTGGAAAAGAAAAAAAGATTTGCATGGCTGCAATAAAGTATACAATTTTTAATTTCATAGAAATGAGGATGGTAAATTCCTCCGCCAAAAACCATTATCTTCCGGTCGGGACAAGAAAAAATTATGTAAATTCAAAGATTACTTGTTTACTGTTTGTGGTCATTGTGTAAATATTCCAGAATATAAGCGAGGGATGTGTACTTTGTTTGAGGATTGTTTGACAGACTCTCGCGGGTTTTAAAGAAGGGGTAACCAAATCGTATGGATATATTAGTATTGCTGATTTTTCTGGTTTTATATTTCCTGTGCGCATCTATTATTTTGTTGATTCATTATTACTATCGAATATTGTTTCCAGGGAAAGGTCAATACAATCGTGAAGAATTGATAAAAGTTCGCAGTATTTTGTCAGAGGAACTGGATAACTTGTTTGCAGGGAAGGAAAAATCACATGAGTATCTTGCTTTGATTGCCGGATCCATAACCGGATTTATATTAACCTATACTGGCGGACTATGGGGCGAAAACTATGAAAGTTATCTTTTCCATTCCATAGTTTTACCAGCATTATTATATGCAGGAATGGGCTACATCAAGAAAACAGGCATAGAGGAGAACTTGCCAGCAATTTTAAAACTGCTGTTTCAGCATGACTTTAGTATTTTTGCAGGCTTTGCCTTGAGTACGCTTGCGAAAAGTATCATGGTTTATGGAGTTTATCATGTAATTTCATTTTTGTGGATTTTCCCAAATATTGTTGCTTTGGGGGGATTAATTATCACAAGAATCGTAGAAAAGTACAAGAAGGAGGATTATAAACTCTTTTTTGGACGTAAATTGTCCGATAATTAATATAATAAAAAATTTAATTTGCCGGTCTCCTCTCAGGGGAAATGGCAACGATTTAGAGCAGAAATGAAAAAGAATCTTTCCCAGGATAAGCAAACCGAAGTAGAACAGCGCGATTTTGTTCAGCAGGAAGATACGTTTGTTCGGAAACAAAGCATTCAACAGGAAATTACAAGCGGGGTTGCATCTATCATGGGTTTGGTGGCAACAATTGCAGCAATTATTGTATTCATCATTGGCCGTTATTATATTATTCATGATGCATCAGAACGATATGAAGATATAGCCAACTCAGGCGCTTTGCTTGTTCAGCAATCTTTAAGCGAAAGAGCAGTATTTTTGCAGCAGTTATCTGAAAATGCAACGCTTCAAAAATCGTTTTCCTCCAACAATCCAAAACTAATGGATGATCCCATAAAGAAATATATGGAAGAATTTCCGGATATCGAAGGTATCTGGTTTTTAAATCCTGAAGGAAAGGTATTTGCTTATAATAGCTCCAGGGCGGAAAACAATATAAACTGGGGAAATCTGGTTCATAAAAATTTCCTTGGAGATGAATGGTTTTATAAATGCAAGGTGTCCAAAGATGTCAGTTTTTTTCCGGAAAAAATGGGAATAAATACAGAGGACACGAGCCTTCCAAAGAATATTTTTTTCTGGACTCAACCAGTAAGCGGCGGTTGCATTGTATTGTTTGAAAATACGATTCTTG
>JAOUFE010000149.1 GCA_029858425.1 Spirochaetia bacterium
TTACTCTTCGGAATTTCGATACAGAAATCCTCTTGTCGAAGGAGATACGCTGGTTGTTGGCGTCAGCCAATCAGGAGAAACGGCTGATACCATCGCCGGCTTGCATGAAGCCAAATCCAAATTCTTAAAAGTTATCTCATTTGTTAACAATATGAACTCGACAATGGCTCGAGAGTCAGATGCCATTATCAACCTGATGGCTGGTGTGGAGATTGGTGTTGCCTCAACAAAAGCGTATACTGCCCAGGTTTTAAATTTATTGCTATTCTCGTTATTTCTGGGCAAAGCAAAAGAAAACATTCGATCAGATGAGATTACGAATATTTTAAAGTGCATTATGGATATCCCTCATAAAATGCAGTCTATACTGGATAATCGTGAACCCATTTTGGAAATCGCCAGGTTTCTGAAAACATATTCAGATACAATTTTCCTTGGAAGAACCTTCAATTATCCCACCTGTCTTGAAGGGGCATTGAAACTCAAAGAATTATCGTATATTCATGCTTCCGGTTATGCCGCCGGAGAGTTCAAGCATGGTCCGATTGCCCTGGTAACGGAAAACCTGCCGGTTATTTTCATTATTCCAAAAAGCGAAACTCGTCATAAAGTTTTGTCTAATTTAATGGAGGTAAAGGCTCGCAGAGGAAAAATAATCTCCATAGTTACCGAAGGAGATAATGAAATCATCGAGTTGTCCGACTTCCATGTCCCAATTCCGGATATAGATGAAAACCTGTCGCCATTATTGGCTGTCTTGCCTTTGCAGTTAATTGCATATTATACTGCGCTATATAAAGGCTGCAATGTAGACAAACCAAGAAACCTTGCAAAATCTGTTACTGTTGAATAGCCCGGCAAGGGATATGATTAATTCTTCGGACAATCTAAAATTAACAGAAAAAGAAGAAATGGTGAAACCTTTATTAAAAGGCGTATCCGTGGCAAACCCGGAATATCTGCAAAAGTTTTTTGATTTATTTTCAGATGATATATACAATTTTCCAATTCGTTATTATAATTTCACCGAAGATGAGGCGGGCGATTTCTATATTTATGCATTTGAGCATTTAAAAAATGGCAAAAAAATTTCAAGCTATAAATATAAATCAAAATTTACTACATGGTTTTTCTCCGTTCTTCGCAATCTGGTCATTGACTTTCTGCGAACACAAAAAAACAAGATCCGGTTTACATCTTTTTACAAGGTGGATTCTGATGGCAATACCGTGAATACTCTGGAAAACATGGCGGATATTCATTCCACGCAGGATTATTCCCTGGAAAAGGAAATTTCTGATAAATTCACTTTAGAAATCAGTTCGCTTAAAATCTATAATCGGGTACTGTTCAAGCTTGCATTTATTAATTATGTTGATTTGAATACCGAAGAAATAGACTGGCTATGCGAAAATAATCATCTAAGCCAAACGGAAATCATAAAGAAGCTGGCAAGAATCAAGGAAACCGGACTTGTTAGATCAAATAAAGTTCGCCAAATCGAAGATAAACTTACGTTAAACTTTCAGTCCATCACCCAATTAGAAAATAGAATTCACGGCTTTTTTTTGGAACATCCGTCTATTGCAGCCGATCCATCCGTGTGGTCAGAGGATTTTGAAAATTCAGCATTTCCTCCTGAGATCAATATAATGATCACATCCCTTGTAAAAAAAAGGAAAAAACATATCACGCTGATACAAAATCAAAAAAAAAGTTTATTAACCACACGAATTCCTTACAAAGACTTTGCACATTTACTTGGAACTACGGATGGCGTTGTGAGCGTGCAATTGCTGAGAATAATAGAGAAATTGAATGTCGGACTCGATATCCATAATAAATAAATGTTGTATCCATTGTCATTTTCCCGTCATAAGTACCATACTCATATTATAGCGTTAGGGACTTTTGCAGATGGGGCATAGTATGATTGAAACTTTATATACAGGGGAATTGAAATGAAGGTGTCAGGAAATGAATGCAGGTTTGGTTTACTTGAGAAGATAGTGAATGGCAACGATGAATCAGAAACGTTAAATCATGTTGCAGAATGCCCTTCATGCTTAAATCAACTATTCAACATCGATAGAAGCTTCTGGCTCCAGAAACGAAACTTGCGCAGTAAGTTGAGCATAATTGATGATGAAAGTAGTCTTTCGGAAATTGTGGAAAATATTATATCCGGTACCGGCAATCCCGAAATAAAAAGTATTGAACATGTATATCAAATCGTAGACTTTTTATCCATGCTGATTTCTTATGATCAAAGCGAAAACTTGAAAACTCCTGATTTTTTAAAGAAAATAGTATCCTCTGAAATCCAGGACAATTCAAATAAATTTGAAGAGAAGATTATTATTAAAATTAGCGAAGGATTAAATGTTCTTGGGAGTCTCGTTAAGAATCTATTTATTATTTCCGGCAACCTGGAGCCCGCAACTGTTCGCTCATCAAACAGTAAAACCGAAACAACAGGCTCCGATTCATTAAATTTTTACCAAATCGGAGATAAAAAAGAAAAAATAACCTATCATATAGTAAAGGATTCGCCCAAGAGTATTTTATTGACAGTCAATCTTGAAAATTTTGAAAATATGCCGGAATTTGGAAATATTCGCAAGGACAACCGGATTATTCTATCGCAACCTTTAAAGGGCAATTTTGTTTACTTCCCAAAACTGGATAGTGGAAATTATACTCTGGAATTGAAATACCAAATTGAAACTAAATCCATCTGCATTCCAATTTCCGTAGTGTAAAAAACTGAAACTTATCTTACAAGATTTACAATTTCCTTAAACACATGTGGTTTGTGAATCGATAATTCAGAAAGAGTTTTCCGATCTAATGCTATATTTGCCTTTTTCAGCCCATGAATAAATCTTGAATAACTGATACCCTCCAAACGACAACCCGCGTTTACCCGGACAATCCAGAGTTTTCTGAAATCTCTTTTCTTTCGTCTTCGGTCATTATATGCCCATTGCCCGGATTTCATTACAGCATCTTTAGCTGTCCTGTATAATCTTCTGCGCCCGGCCCGAAAACCTTTAGTTGCTTTTAATATTTTTTTCCTGCGATTTTTATGAATTGTGCCATTAACTGAGCGCATATTTATCCTCTTAAAATTATATTATTTTTTCAATACCCGATTAAACGTTTGATATTTTCAGCATTTGCCGGGTGAACATATGACCCCTGCTTTAATTTTAACTTTCTTTTTCTGGTTTTCTTTGTCAAAATATGATTCCGGTTGGCATTGGCCCTTTTTATTTTTCCATTTTTTGTCATGGAAAACCTTTTCATGGCAGAACGATTTGTTTTAATCTTTGGCATAGGCAATAATTTCTAAACGCGACATACGGTCAATCATTATGCTTTTTTACAACACCCAAATGAAGTAACAAGGAGCTTGGGCATGAACCTCCATATTGACGTCAGAATGAAGTAAAATGCGCGTTTTTGGGGCGCGAAGCTCCCCAAAAACTGCGTCAGTCTAAATCATTCTGACTGGAAATCAAGTTCATGCCCGGCTCTCAGCCTGGGCTGAAGAACTCAGAAATGAACTGGGCTCAAAACATGAAGAGGGGCAAAGCGGCGTGCGCCCAACCTTCTACCGGCTTTCATGTGCGCGATTTGGCACATCCTGGCTTTTAACGCAGCAAAAGGCGTTCGGGCTGTCTAAAAAGTCGAAAGTTCATCAGAGCGGCGCGGAGAACACGAAGATTTTGATGAACTAACCTCTGAAATTGTTTTTTTCGGCAACCCCAAAAACGCACTAATCTAAATTAAACGAACTATATTTTGATTTCCTGCCGAGGCTCAAAATTCAGCCCACCCATAAACATCTATATTTTGTGTCGTCAGGGTGTATAAAAAGCAACAAGTGGCACATGGCTTTACAGTGCGGTATCGTTGGTTTGCCCAATGTTGGGAAATCCACTATTTTTAATGCTTTGACAAAATCTCATTCTGCTCAATCGGCAAACTTTCCTTTTTGTACGATTGACCCCAATGTTGGAATTGTCAAAGTTCCAGATGAACGTTTTACCAAAATTTGTGAATTGGTGCATCCCAAAAATGCAGTACCGGCTACCGTGGAATTTGTGGATATTGCCGGTCTTGTAAAAGGAGCATCCAAAGGCGAGGGGCTGGGCAATGCATTTTTAACGCATATCCGGCAGGTTCAGGCAATATTGCATGTGGTACGTTGCTTCGACGATGAGAATGTAATACATGTTTCCGGAGGAGTCAACCCAAAGGAAGATCTCGAGACAATTGAACTGGAATTGATATTGTCCGATCTTGAGCAAGTGGATAAAAAATTAAATTCTATTGCGCGTTTTGTAAAATCAGGCGACAAAAATGCAATTCACCTTAAAGAGGTTTTGGAAAAGATTAAGAACGCTCTTGACAATTCTCGCCCGGCCAACAGTATCGATATAAATGATGATGAGTTGCTATTGCTCAAAGAGCTGTCCTTGCTAACATTAAAACCAGTTTTATTTGCCGGAAATCTCAATGAGGAATTTATCGGAAAGCCCGAAGAGTCCAGACATTTCCAGATTTTAAAGGAACTTGCCGAACAACGAAATACAATCGCCGTCCCCATTTGTGGCAAAATCGAAGAAGAACTATGCCAATTGGAGAGCGAGGAGGAAATGACGTACCTGAGTGAGTTTGGTCTCAAGGAACCCGGATTAAACCGCGTCATTCGCGATGTATACAAACTGCTGGGTTATTATACCTTTTTTACTGCGGGAGAAGTTGAAGTCAGGGCATGGAACATTACCAAGGGAACCAATGCGCAAAATGCAGCAGGTGAAATTCACACCGATATTCAGAGAGGATTTATTCGCGCTGAGGTAACCGGATATGACGATTTTGTAAAACACGGCGGATCCAAAGAAGCCCAAACAGCAGGAAAAATGAGGTTAGAGGGAAAAGAGTATCTGGTTCAAGACGGAGACATCATCTATTTTCGCTTTAACGTATAGCAATTCAAGACAGATCTTCGAGCTCGTCTATTGTCGGCTTGTAGTCTCCGGCAGAAAGCCCGTGTACATCGAGCCCCTGCATTAATTCCGGAAATTCTTTTTGAAAGGCTCCTGTCACGGTTTTCGTAAGGTAGATTCGAGCCTCTTGAGTAATTGGGAAAAAAACATCAATATATTCTCCATTCCTGGATTTGTTGGATGGCATACCCACAAAAACTCCTTTTTTCCCCATTACTATTCTAAGGTTTTTTACTACATAGGTATCGCCGATGGTTATATGCGCATAACCGAGTGTATTTTTACCGTCACTACGGGCATACACTTGTATTTTTGTTATGGGTACCACAAAATCTCCTTGAAAATTTCAAATACTGATATTGGATACCAGGGTGAAAGAGTCAATTCTTTTTCTCAAGACTGACCTGGTCTGATTAGTTTGTTTTTTTGCCCCCCGTGGCGTGCAAAAAAAAAATTTCTACGGATTGAGTTAGTACTCAGATTTTTCCAATGCTCCCAAACTCGCGCAGGTAAATGGAAAAAATATTTTCCTTTCTCCGGAATTTTTATCCGGAAAGGGCGAAATATTATAGTTTTATCGTCGTTTACAGTTAAATCAAATTGGCGCGAGCTTTT
>JAOUFE010000150.1 GCA_029858425.1 Spirochaetia bacterium
GACGCTGGGTCAATACCCACACGCAATCTTATTGACGCCTCTTTTCGTCAATTTGCTATAACCCTTATGTCATTTATACGCATTAAAGGCGCGCGCGAGCACAATTTAAAAAATATTTCTCTGGAAATTCCCCGCGACAAACTCATTGTTTTTACGGGGCTTTCGGGCAGCGGCAAGAGTTCGCTGGCCTTTGATACCATTTATGCCGAAGGTCAGCGTCGGTATATTGAAAGTCTTTCGTCGTATGCAAGACAATTTTTGGGGCAGCTTGAAAAGCCCGACGTGGATTCCATTGAAGGGCTGTCGCCGGCAATTTCCATTGAACAAAAAACAACACATAAGAATCCGCGTTCCACGGTAGGTACGGTTACAGAAATTTACGATTATCTGCGCTTGATTTACGCGCGCATCGGCGAGCCCCATTGTCCAAAGTGCGGCAAGAAACTCGAGGCGCGCTCTGTGGATACCATTGTGGATCATGTTTTGTCTCTCACACGACGTCGTCCCGAAGCTGCTTCCTTTAAACTGCAAATTCTGGCTCCCCTGATCAAAGGGCGAAAAGGTGAATTCAGGGACGTTTTCGAAAGACTTCTGAAAGACGGCTTTATCCGCGTCCGCGTCGACGGCCAGATTAAATCTCTGGAAGAAGATATTGATTTGAAAAAAAACAACAAGCATGACATTGAGCTGGTGATCGACCGGCTTGTTTTAAACCGCGGCAAAGAAAACGAAATTCAAACGCGCGTTTCCGATTCCATGGAGCTGGCCCTTCAAAAAGGCAATGCCCAGAGCATTGTACTTATTGAAGAAATCGACGAAGCCGGAAAAAAAATCCAGGAAAAAGAAGAAATGTATTCTTCAAGGCTTTCCTGCGCTGTTTGCGATATTTCTTTTCCGGAAATTACCCACCGCCTCTTTTCGTTTAATTCTCCCGATGGCGCCTGCCCGGACTGCTCCGGCCTTGGATTTTTGCAGGAATTTCATCCCGACCTTCTCATCCGCGAACCGGAAAAACCTGTTGGAGAGGGTTTAATCAAGGGTCTCGGCTGGTCGGGCGACGGGCACTGGTATCAAGCAACTATGGAAAGCCTTTCTGAAAAACTCAAATTTTCCCTGAACACACCCTGGCAAAAACTTCCGGAAAAAATCAGAAAAATTATTTTGTACGGCGATAATAGTATTTCGTTGAATTTTAAATGGGGCGCTTCAGAAAATGCATTTGAATATACCAAAACCTGGGAAGGTATTATTCCCAATCTGCATCGAAGATACAAATCCAATATTTCCGACAACCAGCGTACAAAAATGGAGCAATTTATGGTCAACATGACCTGCTCTGCCTGCAACGGTGCAAGACTCCGGATTGAGCCGTTATCTGTTATTATCGATGGAAGGAATATTTATGAAGTGACAAAATTCAGCATCCGGGAAGCCATGAGTTTTTTTAACAACCTGAAACTTGACGAAACCGAGGCCATCATTGCCGAGCAGGCCATGAAGGAAATCAGGAGCCGCTTGAATTTTCTGTATACTGTGGGGGTTGGATACCTGACCATGGACAGAATTGCCGGAACGCTCTCTGGCGGCGAGGCGCAGCGCATTCGCCTTGCCACTCAAATTGGTTCCGCGCTTGTGGGTGTTTTGTATGTGCTGGATGAACCCTCGATTGGTCTGCATCAGAGCGATAATGACAAACTTATTGCAACCCTGCAAAGCCTGCGCGACATTGGAAATACTGTTATTGTTGTCGAACACGATGAGGAAACAATTGAAAAATCCGATTTTATTGTAGATATTGGTCCGGGAGCCGGAGAACATGGCGGCAGCGTTGTTTTTACGGGAACCTACAAGGACATACTAAAATCAGAAAACTCCATTACCGGAATGTATCTGAGCGGCAGAAAAAAAATCGGCCTTCCCGAAAAACGCCGGGAGGGAAGCGGTAAATCTGTCATTGTACACGGCGCTTCTGAAAACAATCTCAAAAATATCGATGTGGAGTTTCCTCTGGGAAAATTTATCTGCGTTACCGGCCTTTCCGGAAGCGGAAAAAGTACGCTGGTGAACGAAATTCTTTTCAAGGGAATTTACCAGAAAATGATAAATCCGCACGTTCTGCCCGGAAAACATAAAAAAATTTCCGGAATGGAACATATCGATAAAATTATTGATATCGATCAAAGCGCCATTGGAAGAACTCCCCGATCCAACCCGGCAACATACACCGGCGCCTTTACGCCCATCCGCGATTTATTTTCAGACTTGCCGGCAAGCAAAATGCGCGGGTACAAGCCTGGAAGATTTTCATTTAATGTAGCCGGCGGCAGATGCGAATCCTGCGAGGGCGACGGACTAAAAAAAATCGAGATGCACTTTTTATCCGATGTTTATGTTACCTGCAAGGTCTGCGGAGGCAAACGTTATAACCGCGAAACGCTGGAAGTAAAATACAAAGAAAATAATATTTATGATGTCCTGCAAATGAGCATTGAAAAAGCGCTCGATTTTTTCAGCGCCATCCCCCAGATCAAAAGCAAACTACAGGCATTAAAAGACGTTGGTCTCGGATATATGAAACTTGGCCAGCCCGCCACAACGCTTTCAGGAGGCGAAGCCCAGCGAATAAAACTTGCCACCGAACTCAGTCGGCGCTCCACCGGAAGAACGTTATATATACTGGATGAACCTACCACCGGATTGCATTTTGAAGATATAAGCCAGTTGTTAAAAATATTGCATCATTTTGTCAGCGAGGGAAATACTGTGGTAGTCATTGAACACAACATGGATGTGATTAAAACCGCAGATCACATTATCGACATTGGTCCAGAAGGCGGCGAAAAAGGCGGCCGGATTATTGCTGCCGGTACGCCGGAAAAAATCGCAAAAGAAACAAATTCCATGACAGGGAAATATTTAAAGAAATGGCTAAAATAGATTTTGTATTTTCATTTACAAAACAGCGGCAGCAACAGCAATGAACGGTAGTGAACAGCATATCCGTAAAATTGCCTAACCATTCATACCCGGTTGTCTGGGAAAACAATTTGTCTCAATTCAAAGATATCATACGCGAGCGCGCCGATAATTCCGGAAATTTTATTATTACGAACGAAAAAATATATGGGATATACAAACCTGTTATTGAGCAGATTTTTGGAAATTCTCCGATTTTAACAATTAAAGACGGCGAAAAATACAAGAATTTTAAAACCATTGTACATCTTTCGGAGCAACTGCTTTCTTTGGGGGCAAACAGAAACTCTTTATTGTGGGCTTTTGGCGGCGGCGTTGTCGGAGATATGACAGGATTTTTAGCTTCCATTTTCATGCGCGGCATTTCTTACTGCCAGATCCCCACCACTTTGCTTTCCATGGTGGATTCATCTGTGGGCGGAAAAACCGGGGTAAACATTGAAAACGGAAAAAACATGATTGGCACTTTTTACCAGCCATCCGGAGTATATATTCATGTCAACTTTCTCAAAACACTCGATCTCCGGGAATTTAAATGCGGCATGAGCGAAATAATCAAATCGGCCCTGCTGGATGACCTGGATTTGTTTCAATTAATGGAAAACAACCTCGCAGATTTAAGACCCGATAATGAGATTATTATGGAACAACTGTCCATGAAAAGCGTAAAAGTAAAGTCCAGAATCGTGATGGAAGATGAAAAAGAAGCCGGGCTAAGAGCAATCCTCAACCTTGGACATACCCTTGCCCATGCCCTCGAAAGCAATTACAATTACAGGTTTGTCAAGCACGGAGAAGCCGTTTCCATCGGAACTACATTTGCTTCATTTTTATCCATGGAAAAAGGATTTATTACAAACGATGAATTCAGGAGAATATGCAATATTTTTCATAAACTCCGCATGAATAGCCTGTGGGACAGCCTGCCCCGAAAAAAACCTGATGTAAACACTCTTGTAAATTTCATGAAGGGAGACAAAAAGAACAGCAGTCAAAAAATAAAATTTGTTCTTTTAAACGGCATAGGAAAATACAAACTGCCTTCTGAAATAGAAGATGAATTTATAATCAATGCTCTGGAGAAATACAAATGTCTAAAAAAATAAGCGTCATTAACGGATCCAACCTGAACATGCTGGGCAGGCGGGAAAAAGATATCTATGGAAATTTGTCTCTGGACGAAACAAACAAGCGCATAACGGATAAATTCCATGGTCGGGCTGAAATTATTTTTTTCCAGAGCAATCACGAAGGAAGCGTTATTGATTACATTCACAGCCTTCCGCAAACCGGAGTAAAATGTATTGTTATCAATGCCGCAGCCTGGACGCACACGAGCATTGCCATTCGCGACGCCCTGCTCAGCATATCGCTGCCTTTTATAGAGGTGCATATCAGCAATGTTTACAGGCGTGAAGAATTTAGAAAATTATCTTTTTTAAGCGACTGCGCCGAGGGCGTCATCACCGGACTTGGAATTCAGGGATACGAATTTGCGGTGCAATACTTTATTGATAAAATGGAAGCAAAATAAAAAATCTGCAAGATGAAAGAGTTAATTGGAAAATCAAATGACGGCGCTTTTGTTCTGACGCCTTCCGGGGAGCAGGAGCTTTATTTTATTACAACGCGCAAACTCATTCAATACTATTTAAAAGAAGGTCTGCAAAAAGATCCGGTTTCCATTGCTGAAAAAATGAATAATTTGTCTGTTTTTATCTACAGCAATTTCCAGAAAATTGAAGACTATCTCAACAAACTGCCAGAGCTGGCCAATTTTATAGGCGAAGACAATATTCAACGTTTCCAGAAATTCATGGGACAGCATTTTGTAAACACCCTTCAAAAAGAAAAAGCAATTTTATTAAAAAAGGAAATAGAAACCTCGAAAGATAAACTGGACAACCCATTCTGGACTCCATCCAGCGAATTTATAAACAAATTTGGAATATTATTTTCTTCTGCGCCGGCGCTCGTGTGGCCCCCCGTGGATTCAAAAAACGCTGCGGCGCCGACAATACCTGAACCTGCCGCTGCTTTGCAAAATATTTCTGATACAACGCAAATTGAATCGACAGCCCCGGTTGCGGCTGCTGTAAAAAATAAACCTGCCCCCCAATCGCCAACCCTTACCGAAGAGCCGGGAGTCGCTTTTTTAAAGTTATTTTCCAGGAATTTTTTATCGGCAAAGCCTTTGGATCCCCTGATCAACCAGGAGCCTCAAACCGACGCAACAACCACAGAATCGTCCGGCGAGGATGAAAACATTCCCGCTCAACCGGTCAATAGTCTGCCAGTATCCCCTGCCGCAACCCCAAAAAAAGAAATCATACCAATCCTGACAGAAATGCCCGGAGAAACTTTCCTGAAAAAATCGGGAAGTATCTTTGTAAACAGTCCGAAACTGGAACCCGATTCCACTTCTCGTCCCATGGAAAACAAACATGCATCCACTGCCAAATTATTTTCGTTAAAGGAATTTGCGTCGATACTCGGAAATATCGCAAAATTTACCCGCGCAAAGGATAATGCCGGATATCAAAACTGGTACAGCTCATTGCCGTATTTATCCAAAGCG
>JAOUFE010000151.1 GCA_029858425.1 Spirochaetia bacterium
CCGACCGTATCGCCTGTATGGCAAAAGAGTTAGCGAAAATCGGCGCCGATGTCGAAGAACTCCCGGACGGCCTCGTCATCCGCGGCCATAAAGACGGTGCAAACCTGACCGCCGCACCCGTCAGCGGTTATGGCGATCACCGCATCGTCATGGCCATGAGCATCGCAGGCATGGCGCTGGACGGCTCGATGACCATCGACACCGCCGAGGCCATGAACGTCACCTTCCCCGAATACATAACCCTAATGACCCGACTCGGCGCCAGAATGGAAATATCGTAGCCGGTCAATCATAGGGCAGGCCGTGCCCACACAGATAAAATACTCCCACCTCAACCCCGGCTGGCCCGATGTTCTTTAGAATCACTTAATCCTATCAAAAACCGGATTTTTATAATAAATTTTGGTAATTATCCCTTGACAACAAGTAAATTTATGGTATAATTCTAATAAAAGTTGATAAATTGCTTATTTTTAAGGGTTTATACCATGAAAAAAGAAAAATTTACGGTAAAACAGTTTCACGAAAAATTTCCTGACGATGATGCCTGTCTTCAAGACGTGCTTGAAAAAAGGTATATCGGTGTAAAAGAATGTCCTGAATGCGGTAGGCACTTCAATTTTTACAAGGTTAAAGCCAGAAAATGCTATGCTTGTGCATTTTGTGGATACCAACTTCATCCGCTTGCAGACACGATTTTTCATAAATCCAGTACAAGTCTTAAAAATTGGTTCTTTGCGATATTTCTGTTTTCGGCTTCTAAGAATGGAGTATCAGCTAAGGAATTAGAACGTCAACTTGGAGTTACCTATAAGACGGCATGGCGGATGGCAAAACAAATCAGGATACTTTTTAAGGAGTTTCATACAGAACAACTGAATGGCACTGTCGAAATTGACGAGACTTTTATTGGCGGTAAAGAAAAATATAAACATGCTGATAAAAAGACAGAGGGGACACAGATAATATGTAGGCCATCCAAAAGTTCTTATAATGGTTTTTGAACTCTAAATCAGAACCATTATTGAAAGGATGGCCCATGACTAAGTTAACAAAAATCGAACGGTTTTTCAAAGAGACAACTTTTTCTGCCGACGATGAGCTTTTCGTCGGCGTCGACGTGCATAAAAAGTCTTATCACGTCGCCTTATACTTAAATGACGCACCGAGTCTTGATTTTGTGATGCCTGCAAATAAGAAACAACTTAGTCAAACGCTCAAGCCAACACAGCCCGCCTTAAAGCAAGTGGCTTACGAGGCAGGTTTTAGCGGCTATAACCTGGCTCGATGTCTCAAACAAAATCATCTCCCGGTGTCGATAGCGGCAACGTCAAAAATCCCAAGACCTTCAGCAGCGGACGACAAAACAGATAAACTGGACAGTAAAAAGCTGGCTGAATATGCCGCTAAAGGACTCTTAAAGTCCGTTGCGATCCCCACTCTCAAGCAGGAAGCAGACCGTCAACTCTACCGGATGCGACATCGTCAGTCACGGAACTTGGCCAAAGTCAAGATCCAGATCAAATCCTTTCTGCTCATGCACGACATCCAGGAACCATCCGGTTTGACCCACTGGAGCCAACACGCCGTAAACTGCCTGAGGACTGTCCCGCTGCAAACAACATTGCGCGTATCCTTCAATGAACTGCTCAGTGATCTTGATTATTATACATCGCGATTGAAATCCTTGGATAAAGCAATGGCCGAATACTTGGATAAGGGCATATTGGCCCGACGCATTGCCTTGCTCAAGACGCACCCCGGCGTCGGTACAGTGGTTGCCTGTCAGTTTGCAACGGAAATGTTCCATTATCGCGACTTCAACAGTACCCGTGAGGTGTTTAAGTATTTGGGCCTTGCCCCCAGAATCCACCAAAGCGGAGAGCATTCGAATCGGGGAGCCATTAACAAAATGTCGAATTCACGGCTTCGAAGTAACTTAAATCAGGCCGCTTGGCGATGGGTTTTTATGGATGTCAGTGCTAAAAAGACATTCATACGCATCCTGAACAATTGCGGCGGCATTAAACAGAAAGCGATTACTGCGATGACCCGGAAACTGGCCGGGCATTTATGGATGATGTTAATCAAGGATCGGCCGTATGATCCGACACAATAAATTCATCACCCCCCAACCGAAGCCAGAGATTGGCCGGTAGCCGGGTGAAAAGGTGCAAAGCTCACTATGACCAGCTGACCACGGTTCGCCCCTGTGCCTCGAGCACGTCCAACAGATTGTGGCGGCTGTTTTTTAGAAAATGAACCATTACCATGTGCTTCGAGCACGAATGACAGGATGAGCAAGAGTACCTTTACAGGAAAGGTGCGTCCTATTAAAATGTAAAAGAGCAAAAAACAAATTTTAAACTTGAACGATGGCCTCATAACAGGGGCGTAACACAAAAACAAAATCGGCTGTCATCGGAGCAGTTCAAAGACAGGGGCATATAAGAGCGGAAGTTATCCAAAAAGTAAGCCACTCTCACGTAATGCCATTTATAAGAAAACATATCCATATAGAATCAGACATTAAGACCGATGAAGCCCACACCTACAAGAATTTACCAAAACATGGTTTTAATCACGCCGCAGTACATCACAATAGGAAAGAATACAAAAAGGGAGATACGCACACAAACACAATAGAGGGATTTTGGAGCCAATTAAAAAGAAGTATCAATGGTACATATCATGCTGTAAGCCCAAAATATTTACAAACCTATGTAAACGAATTTGCTTATAGATATAATCGCAGAAACCAAACAACACCTTTGTTTTCTACTCTTTCGTTTGGGGCTGCGATGCCTTTGTAATAATAGCATCAAATTCTGCTTTATCGACACTAAGTTCATCTGTAAGCAAGCTGTTTATATACGCATCTTTTTCGTTTTCAGCGACCTCTTTTATCTTATTGCATTCCATGATTTTGCTCTCATACAGTTTATATTGGTCTAAAATCGCTGGTGTAGGAATCACGACTTTTATCTTTGATAACATCTCATAATTAAGATTAGCCCTAACTGCCCCATATTTTGTATCGTATGCTTTTATAATATTGATATAAACATCACTTTTTAGCAAATTACATATATATCGAGGCGGCATAGCCACAGGGTCTATTGGGCGAAATACAACATAAATTCCACTCACAAAATCTCCATTGTATTTTTCAGGGACAACACCGATAGACCCGACATTGACCCTGTGCGGATTATAGACAATATCACCACCGGAAACACGAATATAGCTTTGTCTTATCTCTCGTCCTTCCTTTTCTTCATTGAAAAATACACCATCAATGTTACTAACGCCTAAAATTCGGTAAATCTCATCATCTTCAAAATCCGAAGGGCTTATTTTTGTGCCGCTTTGCTCAATATGATTACCAAGATACTCTAATTTGTTAGATGTGTGCGGCTCTACTTCTATGTAATCATAAATCCATAACGAATTTTGTTTTTGCACTTCTGTCTGGTTTTCTATATGGTAATCAATACCAATATGCTTAAAGTTCTCATTTTGACAACAATCCAGCATATCTGGTAAATCATTTTTCTTTGTTCTTTTTTGTCTTGCTCCAAAGGTATGCCCAACATCTTTGACTACAAAGAAGTAAACTTTTTTCCGTTTTCCTGCTTTTTCAAAGTAAATAATGCTGGTTTTGGTGGGAGTATATGGCTCAAACAATCTGCGAGGCAAAGATGATATAGTAAAGTTTTTTGCAGATTTTAGTATCATTTCACGCACTTTTCCTAAATCTCCGCCAGCCGTCAAAAAATCTTCTTTGACTAATATGGCGGCTCGTCCGTCTGGTGTAAGGGCTTCAAGGCAGTGCTGTAACGCTATTGCATCTCCATTAGAAGAAGATATAGAATATAAATTGCCATGCCGTGTGTTCTGTGAATAGGGTGGATTTGTGAGAATAATGTCATATTGTCCATGAATTGGATTAGCAAAACTATCATTTCTGGTAACGTTATTATGTCCATCACCAAAAAGTATCATATTCATTTTTGCAACTCTTGCGGTTGCTGTTAATTCTACCCCGTACACAGTGTTTCTTCGTAAAATATTATCTATTTTTTTGTCTCTTTTTACCCGTAAAGAGATATACTTAAATGCTTCAATCAAAAAACCGCCTGTACCGCAAAATGGATCGTAGATTTTCTCGCCAACCTTTGGATCGACCATACTTACCATTGTTCTAACGATATTTCGTGGAGTAAAATATTCACCCAAATCCTTTATTTTGATAGCTTGATAAGCATTTTTAAGGAAATACTCAAAAGCATCACCCTTAACATCGGAATCGGCACTTGTAAAGTTTAAATTAGATAAATCATTTACAATATCATCGAATATTTCATCAGACTGAATAGGAAAATCATTACCGAAGATAGAGCCGTAAGTTGTGTTCATTTCAGGCCAAACTACTTTTTTTACATAATCCAACCTGTCGGCCTTTTTCATGTCCTGTATATGAGGCCATCGCAAATGGCTTTTCAACAATGGTTTTCTGCCGATTTGTTCATAGAGTTGGCTTCGTTCGTCCATTAACTTTAAAAACAATATATCAGAAAATGCACCAAATCTATCTAATCCACCCTGCAACCCTGCTTCTCTTAATAAGTTTGCTTGCCGTTTGAAAACTGTTATTAGTTGCTCTCTCGACATTTGAACATCTTGAGGGCCGGACAATATCTCTGAACCATCACTGACAAAACGTAAAGATGTTGCATGGTCAATGAATTGGCGTACATCTTCACCATCAATTTTTAAAGGGCGGTCATTATATAAATAACGGGTTTCGACAAACGTATCATTATAGGCAAAAATTAGGGGTGTACCCAAACAAGCTGCATACCTGTCTTTGGCTTGATGCAATGCTTTTTCTAATGATTCCCCCGGTCGCTTGGCCTCTATAACACCAATAGCCCTATTTGTTCCTTGTTCATATAAAACAAAGTCTGGGTATTTTAATTGCCCACCATGTGCTTTTTTGAGTTTTTCCTGCTCTTGCCTTGTTTTTACCCGCTGTTGTGTAACATTGTTATCCGGCCTTTTTTCATCCACAACCCATTTTAAATTGTCTAATTGGGTGCATATTCTATGTACAACGGACGCTTCCAGTCGTTTTGTTTGCATAAGGTCGCCTTGTGGAATTTTTTGTCTGTTTTTCCAAAGTATAACAAAACAAAAACCTGACGGTACTTGCTGTTAGGGGATAGTTACCTAAATTTTCCAATTTTCCAAAAATCCGGGGTTGACTTCGATCATCAAATCGTATATCATAGTATTCCTATAGGATTTCAAGTATATTGATGGTGAGCTACGGTGAAAAACACACAAATGATGACAAGAGAAGACTTTATCGCTAAGGCCGAGACGCTGGAGGGGCAGGAATTGCTTGCCTTTGCTTTCACCGAATACGGCAATCAGGCGGCCATCGGCACCTCCCTGCAGAAAACCGGCAGTGTGATAATCGATCTGGCCTTCAAAACCGGCGTGCCGTTTTCGGTGTTTTTCGTCGATACCCTGTTT
>JAOUFE010000152.1 GCA_029858425.1 Spirochaetia bacterium
CGAAGCCCCAAATGATTCCCGCATTCAATGACTAAGTGCAATTTTTAATCTCTCCATAGGCGTCCAAAATTTCAGGGATTTCCTGGGTCGATTATTTAATGCGTACTGTATTTTGCGAATTGTTGAATGTGCGATCAAGGAGAAATCTGTTTTCTTTGGTAAAAATCTTCGTATCAGGCCAATGCCGTTTTCAACGCCCCCCTTTTCCCAACTGTGGTAAGGATTGCAAAAGTATGTTTTTAATCCCAGCGCCTTTGCGATGCGTTCGTGCTCCGCATTTTCAAGACCATTATCAAACGTGATTGATCTTACTAGCCGCTTTGGAATTTTTTTTAAAATATTGATCACTGCCTGGCGCATATGTTTAGCGCTTTTTCTGGGGACTTTTCGGATGTACATTATCTGGAGTTTTCGCTCTCTGATGACCACAAGAGAGCTTTTGCTTTGCCGGGAAACTACGGTATCGGCTTCCCAATGACCCAGTGATTTTCGCTCATTGATGTATTTCGGTCTTTTATCAATCATTACACGATTTGGTATTTTTACGACCCTTTTGCCTGCCTTTATGGCTCTTTTGCGGCGTTTACGACGTCCCCAGACAAGAAATTCAGTTAATTCCGGGCAATCGTGGTAGACAAAAAGATATATGGATTCGTAATTCGTTTTGCAGCCGGGCAAATCTTTTCCAATTCTTCCAGCAATTTGCTCGGGCGATAAACCGGCCTTTAGCTTTTGACGAACATAACGTTTTACACGTGAATCCTTCAATCGAAACTTTTTGTGAGATAGGCTTTTCCTTTCATCCGATCGCATTTGGGCGCGGTGACCACGATAACGACAATTTCTAATTTCCGTGGAATTTCGTTGAATTTCTCTTGATATTGTAGATGGCGATCTATTTAATTTTTTCGCAATCTCCTTTTTTTTGAGTCCTTTTTCCAGCAAACATGCTATCTCCTCGCGCTCTTCTGGTGATAAATGTTGGTAGACTTTTTCAGATTTGTTTTTTATTGTTTCCATGCAGGGCCACTCCTTATATTGACTTTCGCAAATCAACTTTAGGAAATGGCCCTGTTTTCTAAACTACATTTTGGATCTCTATAATAGATTAAAAATTGCACTTCTCCATTGAAGCGGGGATTAATATTTTATTGAAATTCCCGCAGTAATTTCCATAACAGGGTTTTGAACCTGATTTTGTGAAACAAGACTGTATGCAATTTCAGGAAAAAAAATACCGCTTTGAATATTCAGGTACATGTTTTTATTAAATCCGTATAAAATATTTAAATCCGCTTCATTTCCAAAAGCGCTTTTGGAGGACAATATCAAATTATACAACCTTAAACGGGAATAGATAAATTTTATATTCAACTCTTTAATGCTATAATCGGCAATCAACGAAATGTTGACCAGCCCGCTGAAATTACCGCCCCTAAAGATACTTATTCCAGCAGAATTATCGAGGGAAATATTATTGATCCCATAAGATGGATTGATACTCATAAATTGATCGGGGCGATAGACTTGTCCCGGCTTTCCGCTGGCTCCCTCAAGAGTCCCGGAAAATTTCAGCTTGCTTTGGTCGAAATTTTTTTCATAACTCATGGACAGGAAAAATAAATAAGAAGATACAGGTTCAAAGTTATCGTGGATAAAGTACTTACCGCTGTTATAAATAAAGGCAATATCGAGATTAATATTCTGCAGAATCAATTGCGATGTTAAACCTGCCCAGTACAAATATTTAACCGGATCGATCTGGCTTTCTCTGTCATAATCGTAAACGTAAAAGAAATCCACATTGTTCACGACTTCTGATGGATTCAACTTTATTCCTCCAATAAAAATATCATTATCCTTATATTCATTTAATCCAATTCCATTGTTCATTATATTGCGTGAATTATCGTATGCCTTGATCCAGGAAAAATACGGAACAAGCAAATCATCGAACAGGCTGTGTTCGTATTTTATTCCCGCTCCGTTTGTTGCCAATACGAAACCCTTGGGAAGAGTAAATGTTGTATATCCTCCAGTAAGCTTCGCTGTCTTGAACAGTTTTAGTTCTGCAAAGACATTTCTTGCCTGAAGGCCAATATCAGAACTGGAAATTTCCCCTTTGCCTTCTCCAAAGACAGAATAAACATCAAAAACCGAGCCAATCTGCAAAATGGGGGATACCTGAAAATTAAGGCGGTTTCTAAAAAACAAATCGCCGTAAGAAACTTCTTTTTTGCCGCTACCCTCAAGATACGAGGGTACACTGGATTCGCTTTGATAATATATTTGCCGAAATCTTAATTCCCCGCTTAAAGTTAAATTTTTCAGGGGAAGTTCAGCATTGATAGAGTTCAATAAACCCATTAAAAAGAAAAGCGCAAGTTTAATTTCCGGTTTCATTTTTTAAATATTGGTCTACCCATTGATTTATTTTTTTTGTCCTTATAATTTCCGCAATCCATGCATCGATCTGGTTTTTCAAAATTATTTCGCCAAAAGGAATGCCAACGCATAAATATTCGTCTCTATTTAGAGTGCGCATTAAAGTAAACGATTTCCTTAAACCAGGGTTTTCCTTTAGTAGATATTCAAGGTATAGAGAATCATGCAAGAAAGCATTTGCTTTAAAATCATTTAGGAATTCCAGCCCTTCTTCATTGCTGGAAACCCGGATAAACTTATTGCTGTTAAATTCATTTTTAATAAGCGATTCATAAATACTGCCTTCTTTAACAATAAAACTTAATTTGCCTGCTTTGTTTAAATCCCTCAAATTTTCTACTGGCAACTCTTCAATATCCTGGCCAAACTTTGTCGATCGTATCAAACGATTGTCTACAAGCGCCGCAGGATAAATACTTAGATATGGCGCCGAAAACCAGATTTTTTTGGATCTCTCCAGGTCTCGAGACATTCCGGCGATGATTAGTTGAACCCTTCCTTCTTCCAGGGCTTTAACGTAATCTTGAACATTTAACGGCACAAGAACAGGCTTGACGTCAAGGAATGCAGCAAGAGATTGAATCATCTCCAGTTCAATGCCGTTTCTTTGCCCATTTTTATCAAGAATATTTAAAGGGGGATAATTTTGAGAAATACCAATCGCCATGGTTTTTTGCAGAATTATTTTATTGTAGATGTTCTGCGGTTGAGCGCCCGTCGCTAAAAGCAAGATAATAAATGAAACAAAATGTTTGTAGAAAATTTGCGCCCGTCTTTTTGGGGAAACATAAACATGTTTACCATAATTCTCCATATGACATCGTTGCCTGATATTACGTCACGACAAGGAAATATTTCGAGTTCCTGCCGGAGGTTCCACTCAAAAGTAGAGCCTGGGCATGAACGCACATTTTACTGCATTCTGACTTGAATATCGAAGTTCTTGCCCAAACTCAGTAGATGCCTCATTTCAGACGCTATATCAGGGTACATGAACCGGTATCCGGATTGAATTAATTTATCGGGCAATGCCCTGCATGACAACAGCAAAAGCTCATCGGCTATTTTGCCAAGCAAAATGCGTAACACAAATTCCGGCGCCCTGATGAAAGAAGGGCGATGCAGAAATTTTGCAGCTAATTTTATAATGTATATTTGCCTTTCCGGATCAGGGGAGGTAAAATTGTAAATACCCGGTTGCCCTGTTTCATAAAGGTAAAAAAAAGCTGCCGCAAGATCATCTGCGTCAATCCATGAAAACCACTGGGAACCTGGACCAAGGGCGCCGCCCACACCCATTTGAACGGGTTTTAACATTTTTTGCCAGGCCGGAGCGTCGTTTGCCAATACCAGACCAAATCGCGCAACAACAAGTTTCAGCTTCGGATGCGAGTTCGCGAAGCCATTAATCCGGTTTTCCCACTGAACAGCGACATCGCTTAAAAATAAATCTCCTGGAGGGTCATTCTCTGTTACAATTTTCTCTCCGCTGTTTCCATAGTATCCAACAGCAGAGGCCTGACCCCAAAATGGCGGAGGATTTTTGCAATGTTCATACGCGTTTATTAGCGCCTGGGTTGAATTCAAACGGCTCATTAAAATTTTGTTTTGTTGTTTTTTATTTAATCTGCCTTCGGCCAGAGGAGTTCCGGCAAGATTGATCAAATAATCGGAACCATCCAGAGCCTGAACGGTATTCTTTAAAAGTTCTTTGTCAGTATTGTTCGGATCCCATTCATAATATTCCACATTTTCTGTATTTTGATGCGCAGCTCTGGAAAGAATCCGGATTTGAAAATTCTTGCCGTCTGCATAGCTGATAATATGACGTCCCACGACTCCAGAGGCGCCTGCAATTGTTAAAATTTTTTTTCTCATAATTGGTTCGCCTGCAAAAAGTCCATCTGGGTCTTTTTGCAGTTGCGACATAATTTGTAATCTGGAAAACTGAAAGATGAGCCATAAATTCAAGAGTACTGACTTAATTCCGTTAAAGGAAAAACATACTATGCGAAATATTCTAATGATTGCCATGACTTTGATGCTTTTTAACATTATATCACCGGGGTCACAACGGGACAATCGCAACCATAAATTTAAAGAATTCAGTCTCGCAAAAAAGGCGGTTTTTACGGCAGACGTTGAAAAAAAAACATTTTATTGCGGCTGCCCGTATAATGAACGTAAAGAAATAAATTTGCAGGCATGCGGATATCAATTTCGCAAAAGCAGAAAAAGAGC
Organism: Spirochaetia bacterium; assembly: GCA_029858425.1. Lineage (GTDB taxonomy): Bacteria > Spirochaetota > Leptospiria > Turneriellales > JAOUFE01 > JAOUFE01. The sequence goes on from JAOUFE010000152.1 coordinate 4,687, forward strand.
ATCAAAGGTTGAAATAGAACACGTGGTTCCCGCCGATAAATTATGCGGTCAAACTCCGGAATGGAAAAGCGGCAGCGAAAAATGTGTAGACTCAAATGGGCGCCATTTCAAGGGCAGAAAATGCGCTTCCCGGTATAATCCCGTTTGTGTTATGGCTTACAATGATATTGAAAATCTCCGACCCGCAATCGGAGAAATCAATAATGACAGGAGCGATTATTCATTCGCAGAAATTAAAAATAAAGAAACTTCTTATGGTACCTGCCGCTTTTTCATCAAGAACGGAGTGGTAGATCCTCCGGAAAATGTTCACGGCGATATTGCCCGTATATATTTACACATGAACGCGACCTATCCGGAATTAAATCTTTCAGCCCCCGATGAAATAAAACTTTTCCAAAAGTGGTCTGGTCTTGACCCCGCAACAGAGGAAGAGTGCCGAAAAAATAAAAAAATTCACGATATTCAGGGAACCTATAATTTTTTTATTCTGGAACAATGCGGCAGGAAATAACGGGCAGGGACATGCCTATCGAGGGCAAGATCGTTTATATAGCGCGGCGGCATTTACAAATGCCTGCGACCACCATGGCGCGGCCAGACAATGGAAATGAGTATATGTTCCCAAAAGATTTTTGTACAAAATCCCGTCTTTTTTCCCTGCAATGCCTGATCCTCTCTTCATGGAGAACTGAAAGGGAAAATTTCCGGGAAGATTCTCAAGAACTGAAAAATGAAATTCATGCGCACGGATTTGAAGACCCGATTTTATTTTCCAGAATGTATTTATTTCGGGCGGCAGTTCGGCAGATTCAAGAGTCGCATATCCGCGCCCTTGTGGTTTGTCGGTCATT
>JAOUFE010000153.1 GCA_029858425.1 Spirochaetia bacterium
GATTACAAGCGTACCCATCCAGCCGGTTTCAGATGCAGCTCTTGCAGCCAAGTTTGCAGCTCCGGCGGCTTATACCAGTTCTGGTAATGCGCTTCAAACGACATATGCAGCGCCCATAAATATTCCAGGCTTGATGCAAATTAGCCAGGCGCCAGACAGCAACATTGTTGTCGTTGCCTCCAAAACCGGCAGCCAGGTTATGATGTTTGGCACCATATATAACTTCCGCAATGCGACGGGAACTGGTTGTGCAGCTGGCACTGCCGGCTGTATGCCGCGTAATGCTGGAAATTTTATTGTTTTCTCGCATTGATTTTACCAGTTTATTGTGTGCGGGGGAGGGAAACCTCCCCCGGGTATCAGAAATAATACTTTCTTGTTCAAAAATTGGCCGAAATTTTTTGCCGTGTTGAATCAAGTGTTTGTTTATTGTTTTTTTGAACTAGAGAATTTTTTTGATATCTTCGGGAGGTCGACCAAGTACCGCACGCTGCCCCTTGACGACAATGGGACGTTCAATTAATATAGGATGCCTGTTTAAATGTTCAAGTAAGATATCATCCGGCAAGTCCTTGTTTTTCAGGCCAAGATCTTTGTATAACGGTTCTGATTTTCTGAAAATATCTCTGGGTCGTTTTCCCATTTTTCTTAAAACCTCCGCCAGTTCTTTTGTACTTGGAGGAGAATCAAGATAATAGATAATTTCCGGATCAATACCTTTTTCACGGATAATTTGCAAGGCTTCACGGCTTTTTCTGCATTTTGGATTATAGTAGATGGTAATCTTCGTGTTCGTTGTCATCATAAAGAAACCCCGCTTTATTGAACTAAGCTAAGGACTAAAAATGAAAATGAAGCGCGGCCGTCAATCATATTATTTGATTTACGGGATGTTCTCCTTTTAAAATTCTATATCATGCACGGTGATAAAAAATTTATTCGAAATATCAGAAGAGATTATCTCAAGGATGACTTGCTGGAAAAAGATATTTCATCGGACCCTGTAAAACAGTTTGGAAAATGGTTTCATGAGGCGCTGGAGTCGGAACTCGTCGACGGAAATGCCATGACCCTGGTAACGGTTTCCGGAAACCGGCCAAGTGCGAGAATTGTTCTTTTAAAATCATTTAATGAAAACGGTTTTGAATTTTTTACAAACTATGGAAGTCAAAAAGCCCGCGACATTGAAAAAAATCCCGAAGGATGTTTATTGTTTTACTGGGCTGAATTTGAGCGACAGATTCGCATAAACGGTCTGCTTGAAAAAATCACAAGGGAAGAATCTGCGGAATATTTTTCCCAAAGACCTCGCGACAGTCAAATTGGAGCGCACGCCTCCCGTCAAAGCGAAATGCTGGCATCCCGCCAGGAACTGGAATCCAGGTATAAAACCCTGCAAGAGCAATTTGAAGGTAAAGATGTTCCCTGTCCTGATTTCTGGGGAGGCTATGTATTGGTTCCCGATTATTTTGAATTCTGGCAGGGTCGTCCCAACCGCTTGCATGATCGAATTGTTTATACATTAAAAGACGGCGCCTGGCTTGTTTCAAGGTTGTTTCCCTGAAAAAATATTTACGCAAAACCAAAAGATGAAAACGGGAATTTTAATTGTCAATACCGGATCACCCGAGGCGCCACAGCCGCATAACGTAAAAAAATATCTCGGCGAATTTCTCATGGATGAACGGGTCATCGACATTCCTTTTATGGCTCGATGGTTCCTGGTAAATGTCATTATTGCGCCTTTTCGCAGTAAAAAAACCGCGCAGCTTTATCAAAATATCTGGACCCCTGAAGGATCTCCCCTTTTGGTTTATACGCGAAAACTTGCAAAAGAAATTACCAAGACAACCAGACTGCCTGTCGAATATGCCATGCGATATGGCAACCCTTCGATTCGCGAAAGTATAGAAAAACTCTCCCGGGAAAAAACAGAAAAAATCATTTTAATTCCAATGTTCCCGCATTATGCCATGTCAACCTATGAATCGGTTGTTGAAAAAACAAAAATGGAAATTGCCAAATTTTCGGGTATAAAACTTGAAGTAATAAAACCTTATTATAATAACCCGGAATTTATTCAGGCTCTTTATGATAACAGCAGGGCGTATTTGAAAAAAAAATTTGACCATATAATTTTCAGTTATCACAGTCTCCCCTTGCGGCATATTAAAAAAGCAGACAGTGATGGCAATATCTGCCTCGTCAAGGAAAACTGTTGCGAGGTATATTCAACGGCGCATGAAAAATGCTACAAGGCTCAAACCCTGCAAACGACAAAACTGTTTTTAAAAAAAGCCGGTCTCGATTTTGCCGTAAATTCAGATATGGCAAGTCTAACCTATCAGTCAGCCATGGGTAAAGACTGGTTGCAACCCTCTACGGAAAATAAGATTATGGAACTTGCCCACAATGGATATAAAAAAATCCTGGTGATTTGTCCCGGTTTTGTTACCGACAATCTCGAAACCATCGAAGAACTGGGCATTCGCGCAAAAAACACTTTTATTTCCATTGCGCTCGAAGAAGGAAAAAACAAGCCTGAATACACCCTGGTTTCTTCTTTAAATTTGCACAAAGCATGGATTAAAGCTCTGTCGAAATGGATAAAAAATGCCGCAAAAAAATAAATCATTCATCTTTCTGCCAATTCTTTCTGGTTTTGTAGTTTCCAGCATCTTCTGCGTATTCATGGCAGGATGCTCTGGAAACCAGGTGCGCTATTCTGATCCGGTTGAAATTCTCTTTGATAATTTCTGGATAAACGACGATTTACTTCAAATCCAGGTAGAATCCGGCAGCTCTGAAAACATACCATTTACCATGCGAAAGGATACTTCGTGCGCCAAAGCAAAAGAAATGATTGATACTCGCCTGAATTCTCTTTATCCTTCCATGAAAGGTTTGTCCTATAGGGTAAATATTTATAAAACCATGTATCATAAAAAAATGGACTGCCAACTGGTGGTACATATTTCCATGCCGGGATTAAGAAAAAAAATAACCCAGGGCGTTTCTGAAAATACAGGAACCCACTAGTAGCGTGTCTTTTCAGTTAAAATATTTTTTCATGTTTAAACCTGCACAGGCAAATTCCAAACGCAAATGCAATGTAGGGAATTTAAAAGAGGCCGCGTAAAACTCCGATAGTAGAATACTACTTCACTTTCAGGAGGGCTTATGCGGCCAAAGAATTCACATTTAAATATATCGGAACGATATGTCATTAGCAATATGCTCGGGGAAAATAAATTTACCCTGATAGATATTGGTAAAGCAATCGACAGAGACTCCTCTGTAATATCGCGGGAGATAAAACGTAACAGCGATTCGTCTGGATATAAACCAGATGCAGCGCAAAAACGATACTATTTCCGGAAACTAAAAACTGTTTACCAAAAAACCTTCAACGAAAATATATTTAACCATTTTAGAGAGGAACTTAAAAAAGGTATATCTCCCGATGTCATCGCCGGGAAATTAAGAACTTCAAAAGATAAAACGTGTCACGTATCCACCCAGACCATTTACAATTGGATATACAAAAACCGGTTCGGGGCTGGTTTAACGAAATTTTTGTTATTTGGTAAGCATAGATACAAGAAAAGTGCTGAAAAACTGGTAAGTTCCGGGAAAAAGCGCGTTGAAGAGATGCCAAAATGTGCCAGAAATCGAAAACGTCTTGGAGATTTTGAAGGCGACACTATAATAGGGGCAAAACAAAAGGGCGCACTCATAACACTCATTGATAGAAAATCATTATACATTTTTGCCGATGTCCTTGAAAATAAAATGGCTGAAACTTTTTCCAAAGCCCTTCGTGATCTATTTGCAGATTTGAATACGGATAAGTTAAAATCCTTGCTTTTCGATAATGGAACCGAAATGTCGATGTGGAAATCCATTAAGGAGATGCTTCAAATTCCTGTGTATTTTACGCACCCAGGTAGACCGTGGGAAAAACCACTTATAGAAAATGCAAACCGTATGCTACGTCGATTCTTTCCCAAAAAAATGCAACTGGATAAAGTAACTTCAGAAGAAGTTTTACACGCGGTTACCTGGTTAAATAATTACCCAAGGAAAAGTTTAAACTATCGGACTCCATACGAAGTCTTTTTTAAAATTAAACCTATTGCATTTGCGTTTTGAATTTGCCTTCGATATCAGGGAGACTGGATATTTAAATATTTATTAATTTTTTTTCTTAATATGTTCTCATCAAATGGTTTTACAATATAATCCTGTGCGCCATTTTTCATGGCTTTAATTACATCGCTTTGCGAATGGTGACTTGATAGCATGATAATTGCCGAAACATAATCCCGGTTCATTAATTTTTTTATTTCAACAAGCGTATCAAAACCGTCCATCTGGGGCATTTCAATATCCAAAAAAATCAAGTCTGGCCGAAAACTTTTTACCTTTTCCAGACCGGATATTCCGTCATGGGCGCTTTCCACATTAAACTTGTATTGCTTCAGCAGCAGCTCAAGCGATTTAACCATGGATCGGGAATCATCAATTATTAAAATTTTTTCATTCATGGGACTATCTGTTTAAAATAACAAGACCGGACATCAAATTATTTTATCCTCCAAAATTTTGATCTCTATAAGATTATCGCTTCGGCAAAATCGGACTATGCCCTCGAAGGGCTAACCGAATCAAAAGGAACCGATAACCATCATGTAAAAATCAATACCAGACTTCAGGCATAAACATAATCAATTATTTAACTATTATCCTATTTTTTTAACCATTCCTCATGAATGTTATTCGGCAATTATTGATATTTTCAAAAATAAGCCCCCGCGTTCAAGAAATGGATAAAAATATTCTTTTCGGTTTATCTGGCCTTGAAACAGAGTCAAAATGAATATACCATACGGGAGGAACCATGCCAAAAATCAACAGATACGTAGATATCAGCACAGTAGACAGAGAAGCCAAAAAAGACTATATTGATCGTCATTCCCCTTTTATTCATTGTACGAACAAAGCGGTCAAGGGAACCAAATTACCGGTCACAGTAAAAGTTGGAAATGAATTCATGCATCCGGATGACCCTGATCATTTTATAGAATCGGTAAAATTATATAATGGAGATTCGATCCTTGGAGAAGCGCGTTTTCTTTCAGGAACTCTTGGCGGAGGCGGGTCAAAATCCCAGGCTGAAGTAACATTCCATGTGGTACCCACAACAGAGAAACTGGTTTTAACTGCCGTTGCCTACTGCACGAAACACGGCTTGTGGGAGTCTGATCCCGTTGAAATTCCCGTGACTTGACCTGAAGAGAAACAATTGAGGGAAAAATTGAAGCGCCACTTGCTTAACTTTTTCTGGTGCTTGGTTGTAATTTTTCCCCTGATGTACTTTATTTTCAAAAATTCCCGGGAAAGCATAATTCGGGGAAATTCATTGGTCGATATTGGTCGCCAGGTTTATGAGGATTCGGGATGTTCGACATGCCATACAATGTTTACGCGAAACATTGTGGAAGAAGTTATCCGGTTTTTACCAGAT
>JAOUFE010000030.1 GCA_029858425.1 Spirochaetia bacterium
GACAAGTATTCGAAGTCCAGGGAAAGCCCTTCGAGCCATATGCCATCTTTTGCTGATACATCGGCAGTAAGTGTAAGTTAATATACCTTGGGGAAAGCCCTTCAATACCTTCCGCAATCAATGCTTCGCAAATTCTGTCACGGCTTACACCAAGAGCGTCAACATCAAGGACCATCGGATAGACATAATACGCATGAGTACAGTCCGGTTTGATCACTGGTGGTCGTAAACCTTTCAAACCCGTAAGCCCAGTCGTGAGCCGATCTGCGGATTGTTGGCGGGAAGCGACAAACTTCTTTAATTTCTTGAGCTGCTCAATGCCTATGGCACATTCGATCTCGCCGAGCCGGAAGTTATAACCGATCATATTGGCAAGGTTAGTTACCCCCTTGCCGTCCACAACAGCTTCGGCATGATTTCGAATCAATTGCAGACGCTCACAAATGTCATCATCGTTGGTAACGAGAATTCCGCCCTCGCCTGTATGAATGTGCTTATGATAATTCAGGCTATAGCTGCCGACATGCGCCAGGGTTCCAGCATATTTACCCTTATAAAATGCACCCGGCGCCTGCGCTGCATCAGAAATCACCTTCAATCCATGTTTTGCAGCAATTGCCATCAAGGCATCCATGTCGGCAGAATGACCAAAAATATCCACAGCCATGATCGCTTTGGTATAGGGTGTTATGTTGGCTTCAACAGACTTTGGATCAAGATTAAAAGTTTCAGATTCGATATCGGCAAAAACAGGGATTGCATTCCAGTGTAAAATGGCAGTTGCGCTGGCGCACATCGTCCATGGGCTGACAATTATCTCATCACCTGGTTCAATGCCGATTGCCCCTACCGCAGCAATCAAGCCTGATGTTGCGGAATTTACGGTTATGGCATGTTTAACGCCAAAATAAGCAGCACAGGAACGCTCAAATTCCCGAACTTTTGGACCACCGTAGAAGTCTTCATGCCAGGTACCCAAAAATTGAGATAAAACACCGCTCTCAATGACCTTTTTGGCCGCTTCCACCTCTTCGGCGCCAATCGGATTATAACGCTTAAAAGTAGTTTGAATCGTTTTGGGGCCGCCCAATAGGGCAAGTTTTTCTGTGTTTGAGGTACTCATACGAAACATCCTGTGATGAAATAAAATATTTTTAGCATATAATTTTATTATAACGTAATGGAAAATTCTTTAACTTGTTCACAAAGCTTCTGGGCAGCCAGCGATGATTCACCCGTACTGGCAAGTGTAGCGCCCTGTGTTATAGACCTATAGATATTATCCACAGCCTTACTCATGGCTGCAGGATATTCCCCTGCTCGACGAATACCTTCATCAAGCATACGATAACCTTTAAATGTTGTACTATTGATGGTACGACGTTCCCGCCAGAACATTCCTCCATCTTCCATGGTTAAAACGCCCAGCGAGAAGACAAGCTGCAGTTCAAATATTGCAAAGTCCCCCGCGTGACCAGAAACAATATGTACAGGTATGCCTTGAGAGGTCTCAAGCCATACAGGAACCGTCGGATCGTCGGGGAAAAAATCCTGAATAGGTTGACCAACCTTGACGATTTTTATTTGACCAACCAGTAAGTGCAAAAGATCGAGCATGTGTGAGCCATTATTCAAAATCCCTTTGTTGTATATCCCGACTACCGATCGCAATTGTCCCCATCGGCCTGCCTCGATGTCGGCCTTAAGCTTAACAATATACGGATCAAAGCGTCGTGAATAATTTACTGTCAGCAAAATATTACTTTTACGACATTTCTCAACCAGCCTTTCAGTCTCTAAAACCGATGTTGTAACGGGCTTCTCACAAAAGATCAGCTTTGGCTTTAAACTTAAAGCCGTTTCGAGATCATGTGCGTGGCAAGGTGTTGGCGAACAAATGCTGATTATATCAAAATGATACCCGGCGTCAGCCACATCATCTATCGACGAAAACCCGGTTGATATACCCCAGGCATCCATAAATGCCAGACGACGTTTCTCGTCTGGCTCCACACACGCATCTAAACTGAATCTCCCATCTCGCTTGAAAGCGCCCGCATGGGTGTAGGGTAGTTCGCTTGCAGGTCGACCCAAATCAAAGGCGCCTGCAATATTACCGCAACCCACAATTAAAACGCTTAATTGTGGCATATCAAAACAGGCTCCAGTCAAGCGCGGTTCCGCGTTTTACATCCTGCTTTACTTTTTTGCCCATAAGATGTTCCAGGTATTTTGTGGACATACCAAAACCTGGACGAATTGCTCGAATATTTTCGCGTGTCAACACATCGCCGATTTTAAGGTCTTTCACCACATATAACGAGCGACGAAACTGGAGAGATTTTTTTTCTGCCTCGGTAGGCCCATAACTTATCTGCCCCAAAGCCTGCCATACTTTCTCTGTTTCAGAAACGAGTAATTTCATTTCTTCTGGTTCCATTGAAAAAGTAGAATCAACGCCGCCGTCTGCGCGTCTAAGTGTAAAATGCTTCTCGATGACCGTAGCGCCCAATGCCACACTTGCTACAGACACCGCCGTTCCCATGGTATGGTCGGAAAGGCCAACCTCACAACGAAACAAATCTCGCAGGTGGGGAATTGTCAAAATATTGCTGTTTTCCGGCGTCGATGGATACGTGCTGGTGCACTTGAGCAAGATTAAATCTTTACAACCTGAATCGCGCGCGGTTTGCACTGTCTCGCCTAATTCTGCCACGGTAGCCATACCAGTGGAAATAATCAGCGGCTTGCCGGTCGCAGCTACGCGCCGGATTAACGGTAAGTCTGTATTCTCAAACGAGGCGATCTTATAACAAGGCACATTCAGATTTTCAAGAAAATCCACGGCCGTATCATCAAATGGCGTACTAAATGCAATGATGCCAAGCTCGTGAGCCCGTTCGAAAATTGGCTTGTGCCATTCCCAGGGTGTGTAGGCTTCGCCATATAGTTTGTAAAGTGAAGTGCCCGTCCATAAATTCCCCGGGTCACTGATATGAAATTCGCGCTCATCCAGATCAATCGTCATGGTATCCGCGGTATAGGTCTGAAGCTTTATGGCATGAGCGCCTGCCCTGGCGGCTGCCTCTACAATTTCCAGCGCTCTTTCCAGCGATTGATTGTGATTGCCTGACATCTCCGCAATGATGAAAGGTTTATGATTTCGTGAAATGTTGGTATTTGCTATAGTGATCATTTTTTTCCTGTTGAATCCATATAAGCAGATATATATTCAAGATAACGATGATAATCTTTTAAACAGTCTCGAATAGAACCGTGAAGTATTTTGCGATCTATGTCGTTATAATCGTGTACTAAAATATTTCGAAGTCCCGCGCTTTTAGCAATTTGTTCGGCGAAATTTTCTGGATAAATCCCAAATTCGGCCAAAATAAGAAAGGTATCTTTGTAGGCAAGCCGACTACTTCTTTCTTTCCCGGTTGCCAGTTCACTGATAAGATGCTCATTGGCATCAACAGCACGCATCACGATACGTTCAACTATCCTCTCCACTGCGGCAAGTCTTATGTGATCGGCCGTCAAAGATTCGAGCGTTTCATCTCTAAATTGCAGCAACATGGAAAGATCATCGGCAATTAACTGAAGCTTTCGACGAACAAACTCAAGTCTAATCATAAATTACAGTTAATAATTCTTTTCATAAATTTGTTGGGCGAGATAATCCATTTTTTTCACGAACAAATTATTTTCAAGTTGAAATAAATCCGCAGAATCCACAAAATCACGATACGCATAAGCGCGGTATTCACAATACAGGTCGGGATCGCCCCAGATCAGTATTGACCGATTCATCACCTCAAAGCGAAATAGCGGATCGGCTGTTTCAAGTCGAACAAGATCCAAAGGATTTTTTGAAAAAAATCTTCTGAGTATCTTATAACAATTCCAAAAATTTTCAGCAGGACATCCCAGCAAAGCGATATCCACATCGCTGTCTACACCAGGTAAAGGATTTAATTTTGCCCAGGATCCAAACAAAACAATCAGTTTAAGATTTAGATCCCTGGCTACAGAATCCATTTGATCCGGATTTATCGAAAATTGTGAACAAATAGATTTTGCGTTGTTTTCCATGATTGCTTCTTTAGGTCATTTCGGCATAACTCTGACGAGTTGCCTCAAGAATGCAATGGTGTTGTGCTGCAGTTAGTCTCATTTATTTCAATTAAGTTCCATTGTTGTAATCACGACAAAAAGCCTATCAACTCAGGGTAATTACTTTCAACAGCACAAGCCACAAAAGCTACATCGCTGATCATGGTTCAATCTTGACCCCAAGTTCGCGACAGTATGAAACCATAGACTGCCATCCTTCCCGGGCAATGTGATGTACCACCGCCATATCCAGGGACTGGTATTCATGTATCGCCACATTTCGAAAACCGGTCATAGAGATCATTTGCCGGGCCGTTATTTCTGTGATGATATTGTTTCTTAGCAGTAAAGAAAAAGAATCACCGCTGTTTTGTGGAATGCCAAAATGATGCACTGCGATGATATGGATGGCCATGTCTATCGTGGCCTGACAAGCTCGTTCAACATTCAGTATAAGGGCATCAATATGAGTAAAGCTCTTTAACTGGGGATCAAATTGATACTCTTCTTTAACTCGTCGAAGCGATCTTTCAATAATAGCCGCTTTATTAAAACAAATATCATCTAATTCTATAGGCATTTAAAACCTCGCGTCGCTGATCTTGAAATGCCAGATACATCCCCATTAATGTTGCGGTCATCAGGTCTGTATATCCCCTATCCTTTACGTAAATCTCCCGTCCGGTTAGAATCGCCTCTTTTGCATAGACAAGATTGGCTGATGAAATAATCCCGATATCCAGTTTCAGGCCAGATGCAATTGTGAAATCGGTGGCCAGAGACATCCGGGATATATCATCAATTTTTTTACCGAAGAAAGGCAGTACGGCAACATCTATATCGCTGTCAGGACGCATGTGATCTGTCAGGGCGCTACCTAACAAAAAAATAGCGCTAAAACGGGGATCATCCCGGAAGGTTTGTATAATTTTTTCCACAATATTTGAATTAAGCATCTTGATCATCCATGGCTCAATATTAATGAGAACTAAAAATATTCATTTTTTTGATCTCTCCCCGTTATTCAACAGGAAGTCAAGTATTGTTTCACCATACATACAGTTCCTCGGCTGCAAAAGCCAGCTGATCTTGATTTATAGAAAATTGTGAATAAATGGATTCAGTGTTATTTTTCATGATCACCTTTTCATCTTACCGGCTTGACTCCATATGCATCCCTGCAAAAATTCAGTAATTTTTTGTGAAAATCAAACCGCTCCGGAGTGGCTTTGATCATTTCCATGAATAATTGTGTGAGTCGGTCAGCATCTTCTTTATACTCGTGATTCACAAAATGAGCAAGGTATTCGCGCATCCGTTGTAAATGTGTGAGCTGTCTTACGATTAAATTCAAATGTTCGGTCATAATAGAACACCCTGATTTTTTGCGATCTGGTAAATCGGCTTATTTTTGTATGTTCATTTACCACGATATCAACATGTAAATCCAGATGCTCTTTGATTGCAATTTTGCACCGCAATGCCGACATAAGTGTGTACCTGATTCGATTGCCTCTTTAACTTTAGATAGATCCGGTTACCGCATATCACCAAGATATCGAAAAGCAGATAGTAGTTAATATTTCAAAAACTTGTTTTCTGTTTTTACAAGATTGTTTAATTTCCCTTTCTCTTGAAAAGCTCACTAATATTTAATATGCTGTAAAGAAAATAGTCTGTGGGTGATTTATTTCCGTGATTCGTCAGACGGTCTAATAATAGTTTTTTAGCCTTATCCTTATCAATAAATTTTGGCAAGATATCATAATCCATCTTTTCAAAATAAGATTGAAAACAAGTGCTGTACATATAACTGGTTGTGGGGGCATGAAATCCAATTTTTTTCGACCATACATGAATTTCTGGCATGAATTTTTCCAGAAATTTTTTCAAGTGATACTTCCCAATTTCTACCTTGGAATCTTTCCGTCCTGGATCAATTAAGTTTTGAACGGGTATGGAAAATACCAGTTTAATAAAATCCTCATCGAGAAAGGGCGCTATATGCGTCATGTCATTTATTTTTGCCAAACCATCAAAAAGGCTGACATGTTGCGATGTAACCGTACAATACGCTAACATTCGCTGAGCATTATAAATCGAAGGACATATATTCGATATTGCCGAATACAGTTCTCTTCGTCTATTCATCACCTGTTCCATTATCTCCATGCCATTTTTATTGAGAATTTGAAGATATGCATTCAAATTGTAAGCAGTATCAATCTGCTCGAGTGCTTCAGGTATTGGCAAATGTTCTCTCGACTTAAAATAGTCGAAAGTGTATTTCTCCATGCCGTAAAACATCTCGTCTGGACCAGATCCCGTTACCAGAAGCCTTGATTTGCCATGATTTATGGCATTCAATGCATAACATATCGTGGGGGCATAAGTGTTCTGCAAAATCTTATTTTTCCACAATAATTCCAAACCCTCCCTGTATTTATGGGAATCGATCGATGCAATATGAGCAATAGAAGGGAAATGTTCCAATAATGTGGAAAGCTTACTCAAATCATTATTGTTATGGTTTATATAAGCAGTATGTAGTAACTCATATGGCGATGATGAGGCTGATGCCGTGGCAACAAGAGTTGAACTATCAACTCCTCCAGAGCAAAGGATCAGGGGCTGAAAATGCAATTTGGTAGACCATTTACTCAAATGGGTTTCTATCCACCAGGTTATATCATTTAAATCCCTGGATTGTCCTTCGTTAATAAAACCAAAAAATTCCTTCGAAGGATGTCCATCTTGAGTCAAACCTGGTAGAGAAGTTTTGTTGGTTGACACCCAATGGAAAATGCCAAATTCAAGTATATCCACTTCTTTCATCGATGTTGTGTTTTCTAATTTCATATAAAAATCATTCAGTTTTATAGCTCAGATATTTCTCTGCCTTTATTTCGAGAGGTATTCGTTGGCAAAAATTCCTACGTTCAATATAATCCAGCCAAGACGTGGACTAATTATACTACCTGGATTAATAGCAAGACCCAGTTCATTTGACAACAGATCTTGCCCTATAGTCAATAATTCCTGCCCCTCGCTGGATTTCCGAATTGCATCAAAATTTTCATCGAATGGCACCCTGAAGCCATTTTTTTTCCCGAATGGCGGTAGCGTTGGAATGTAGTCATTCACAATTTTTTCAACAAAACCCTTGCGGTGCTTCAACAATATTACTGGATCATCCCGAAGTGCAAGGCAAACGATGTTTGGATCAAGAAAGGGAGCCCTGATTTCAACAGAGTTGGCCATACTCATTCGATCATTGCGTTGTAACAGCGATACCAAATGAGTTTTTATTTCCAACTCTCTTGAGACACTGGCAGAAGAAGTCGACAGATTTCTTAAACTCTTAAGATCTCCTTCAGCCCTGATAAAGTCAAAGGGTTTACCTTGAGCACTCGAAATAAAACATGCCTCGTCCGACGGTTTCAGGTATTCTCTAAAGGCAAAAGATTCATTTTTATATTCATCGTAATGGCTATAACCAAAGAAAAGCTCATCAGCTCCTTCGCCCGTCAATAAAACCTTACCTGACTTTCGTACGGCCTGGCACATTTGCATATAAGCTAGACTATGAGGATGCTCAAGTGGTCCGCCATGCGCTTTAATTGCCAAGCGCATTTGAGAAATCATAGATGACGAATCAAATGTTACAATTTGGTGAAGTAAACCAAGATTATCTGCAGTTAGTTTTGCGCGAGCGCTTTCATCTAAACCCTCAGTAAATTGAACAGTTACGGCTTGTTTTATATTATTAGCGCCTTCAGAATGAGTTGCAACTACAGCAAGAGCTGCAGAATCAACCCCACCGGACAAAGCAATTTGAACTGGTACGTCGCAATTTAATCTTCTTTCTACTGCAAGTTCAAATTGATGACGATATTCATCCGGGTTAATATTGGTTGTGGCATATTTTACATTAACCTCTGTTAATTTATCAAGCAATGAGGTCGAATAGTAACTTTGCCAACTATCAGACTCCTTGATGGTCCAGGAATCCATATTGAAAGTAAAAGTGGCGCCTGGCGCTAATTCGCGAATTCCAATGAAGAAAGTTGAACCTAAAAATCTATTTTTATAAAGTAAGTAGTGACCTAAAGTGACTGAATTAACACGAATCGATGGTATGAAAGGAAGTATTCCCCTCTCTTCAGAAGAAAATACTGCAATATTAGAGTCAATATAATAATAAAGTGGTTTTTTACCAAAACAATCTCTGCCGCCAAAAACCTCCCTTGTGTTTTTTTTGTATTGCAGGAATGCAAAAAATCCAGGGGTGCTACGTATAGTTTCATATCCAGAGGGTTGTCTCAGCAGATTTAGGAATATTCTGGTATCCCCTTTCTCATTAATATTAAACCTCTCGCCCAGACTGGCATAATCGTAGAGTTCCCCGTTATACACAAAAATTTCATCTTGATCATAAATTGGTTGGTTTGAGTGCGAGGTTAAGTCCACTATTGAAAGACGCCAATGTCTAATCGCGATAGATCCATCAATAACTTCCTCAGTAAAATCCGGACCTCGATGATTCAGAGTATCCGGAGGAATGACTACTTTTTGAAATGGATGTTGCTCATTTCTTTTTATAACGCAAGTAAATCCGCACATTAGTCAAACTTCAGTTTCATTAAAATAAATTCATCGCCCAAATCATCGCAAAGCGAGAAGCCCAACTTGCTGTTTAAGTGTATGTTCCTGGAATTATCTCTTCTCGTTCTCGCCAGAATTTCAATGCCATGAAACTCTTCTCGTAAAAAATTTAAAAAACTAAACATGGCTTCTTTTGCAATACCACGCCCCAGATATCGACTTTCCCCAATGTATTTCCCGATTTCGAGGCCACGGTCAGTAAGACAGAGATTAACACCTCCAATGCTAATATTTTCTTCATCATTAACTATCATGAAGTCGATTCTGGGAATCAATGCATATCTGTTTATAAAGTTAGCATGTTCAGCAGGAGAAATTTTTCTGATCGCAGAAGTCATGTTCAATACATTGTCCGCGTTTCTTAATCTCAAGACTTCATTCGGATCGCATTCAAAAATCCAGATAAAGTGAAATTTTTGAGCACTACTAACAAATGGCTGCGGTACTTTCTTCTCTGAAGTTAACCGTTTCTTTTTTTCAAGAAAACTATCTACTGAAATCAAATGACCCCCGATACTCAGCCTGCCATCAATATGTTGGCAACCTCATTCCCTGTCCAGCTTTCCATAATTTTATATGCTGAAGTTGAAAGAGATATGAGTTGATTTTGTGCTTGCATTAAACTTTCGATAGCATTCAAAATATCTTGTGATACGTCGCCAGAATCGCTTAATTTTATAATCGCGCCTGCACTGGATAGAGCATCTGCACATTCAAGTTGATTTTCAGCAACTATCCTTACTATCGCTGGTAATCCAAGGGCACAACGCTCCCAGGATGCAACACCCCCAGCGCCGATTGCTAAATCTGCCGCCGCCATCAGCGTTGCCATTTTGTCAGTTTGTATATGGCAAATAAATCCATGTTGTTCGCACTGTGCTTCAATTTGATTGCGAAACGGGTGCAACATCCCGATTACAACATCTACATATAAATCGGGAATATCAATCCTGGTTATTGCATTGATTGCGCAGGTCGTGTAGTTGTATATATCTACACCGCCAAAAAATATTAAAATACGTTTAACCGTACCATTACGAAACCTGGGTTGTGCATGCAATTGACGAAACTCTTCTCGCAACAAGGCATACCGTGGTCCAAGAAGCAACTGGCAACGAACGGGTACTTTGCCGATGTAACGCTTATCCATTTCTAAATAGAAATTCTGGTCTAGTAATACATCACAATCATGCTGACGATCGGCAATATCGTCAATTGCCATTATCTTCTTTGCATTTTTTTGCATTTTGCCTTCCCAACGTATATCCAATGCATAATGGTCAACTATGAGCCAATCCCACGATTGATCCGATAACGCCTGAATACTAGCTTCAGCGTCAATCGTTTGGCTTGTTCCCAGCCAATATGCATGAGCCAAATCATCCATTTCCTGATCATTTTGAACTGTATTTAACAACGTAAGCTCATGATTTTTTCCTGCAAGCATACGACAAAGGTGATCAGGTAAATTACGACAAACAAAACGAGTCTGAACTGAGTTTTTCTTTAAAGAATCCGCCAGAGTCAGGCAGCGCATAAAGTGTCCTGTTCCGATTTGGCTTGATGCATCTACCCGGATTGCTGCTTTTTTAGTTCTTCTCAAACAACCACCATGTGACATCATCAAAGCCTGCCAAATCATAAATATGTCCCCAGAAAAAACCATAATCCAGTAACTTCACATCAAAATTTTCGATGAAAAGCTTTCCGAAATCACGTTTAAACAGCTTATCCTTCTCACCCTGATATTCAATCGATACTGGAGTACGGTTAAAATATTCACCCATCAATATATATTTTCGAGAGTAACTAAACATCTTTTTCATATGGTCAAGCAGTTGATCAGGGTTAATGTGAATCAAAACTCCCATCGTAAAAACTAGGTCAAACGAACCATTCTCAAATTTGCTATCGAGAATAGCACCATTAAATGCATTGTCAAAATCATATCGCGAAGTTATAAACTTAAAAGCCGGCTCGCTAATTTCAATAATGGAAGGTCTGGCCTCCGGTAGAACTCGCTTGAGATTCTCAATATTTCGTCCAATATTGCATCCACACTCCAGATAATTCGTTACTTCACCATTTGTACCTTTAAGCATTATTTCCCAGGCTTGGGATCCTAACGTATAGTCAAATTCGCTATTTTTTTTAATATAGTCATCGGCATATGACTTAGCCCAGAAATGTTCCTGATCGCTATTAAATGACATTTTGCACTCCTTTTTCAATAAATTTAAAACTTGGTTAAAATTTTTTATTCATAATTACAGGCGCAAGAATTTCTGCCCGAATCCAATCATCCGGGGTGTCAATATCTTGAACACGCCAACGTGGAATCATAACAGGAAAAGAGTGGCGCTCAAAAACGCGTTTACCTTCTATCCATGCGGCAGGGCGCCCCCAATAGAATTGCCCGGCGTCATGTAATGCCGTCGGCAAGTCCTGTGAACGAGTCTCGAAATGTTCCGGAAAGAACATTTCGAGACCGCCGTCAGTAGTCTGTTTAAACGAACGAAAAATCGGGGAAGCAAAATCGGTAACGGTGAAAGCATAGGCCCACTCGCCCGACTCTAACGCCTCCAAGCCCCGTTTTAAATCGTTCGCAATCACAAAGGGTGCCGTCGCATAGATACAACATACTGCCTGCACATCAATTTCTTGATTCAAAATCCATTTTGTTGCATGGGCGATAACCTCTGTTGTTCCCGCATAATCATTCGACAACTCCGGCGGTCGTAAGAAAGGAATTTCTGCACCCCACTTTTGGGCCACCTCTGCAATTTCGGTATCATCCGTAGAAACGATTATACGATCAAACAAACCTGAAGATTTGGCAGCTTCAATCGACCACGCAATCATGGGCTTTCCAAAAAATTCTTTAATATTCTTCCGCGGAATACGTTTGCTTCCTCCGCGCGCGGGAATAACTGCTATTTTCATACTTAAACCGCCTCACCCAATGCTGCTGTCACTTTATCCTGTTGTGACTCTGTAATCCCAGGGTACATAGGCAGACTGATTGCTTCAGCATAATACCGTTCGGCTTCAGGGCAATGTCCGGCCTTGAAGCCAAGTTGTTCATAATAGGGCTGCCTGTATACAGGTATATAATGCAAATTCACGCCGATGCCTGAAGCGCGCAGCGCCTCAAAGACTTCACGACGATTCCTGTTGATTTTGTCTAACTTTAAACGTATGACATATAAATGCATACCAGAATAACTATCCGAAATTTGCCATGGAGTGACCACAGGTAAATGACTCAATTTCTGATTGTATCGGTTTGCAATCACATGGCGCTTTGCAACAAACTCATCCAGGCGTTTCATTTGGCTTAAACCAAGAGCCGCTTGTATATCAGTTATTCGATAATTAAAGCCGAGAGCAATTTGTTGATAATACCATGGTCCGTCAGATTCATGAGTCATTTCGTTTACGTCGCGAGTGATGCCATGACTGCGCAATAGTTCCATTTGCCTGGCGAGCTGCGCATCGTTAGTAAGTGCCATGCCGCCTTCGCCGGTGGTGATGATCTTAACAGGATGAAAACTAAATACAGTAATATCACTGTAACGACAATTACCAATAGGTTCGCCGCGATATTTACCGCCAATGGCGTGGGAGGCATCTTCTATGATTTTAAAACCATAACGTTGGCTCAAAGCATAAATACCGGCCATATCACAGGACTGGCCGCTAAAGTGTACGGGTATAACTACTTTGGGCAAGCGACCGGATTTTTCAGCCAATGCCAATTTTTTCCCCAGGGAATCCACGCTCATATTGTAAGAAAATGGATCAATATCTATGAAATCTATCTTTGCGCCGCAATACAGGGCGCAATTAGCGCTGGCCACGAAAGTGATCGGACTTGTCCAAACAAGATCATCCTTACCCACACCAAGCGCCAGGCATGCAATATGGAGAGCGGATGTGGCACAATTAACGGCTATAGCATGTTTAACGCTGCAATACTCAGAGACTGCTGTTTCAAAGGAAGCAACCGCCGGGCCTTGGGTCAAAAAGTCCGAACGTAGCACACTCACAACTGCCTGAATGTCGGTTTCCGAAATATCCTGACGACCGTAGGGAATCATTATTTTTAGACTTTACCGATTTTATTTCGGTTTTGTTCTATCCATGTCCGGAGTGTCTCTACGCTCATCCACTCCGGATTATTGTCTGAACTATAGATGAAGTCTTGCGAAACCTTTTTTCCATTGTTTATGCGTTCAGGGTCTTCGCTCCAGTTATGAATTGCAGGTAAAATTTTATAGTGATCCGTATATTCGTAGGTATGAAGAGCGTCCTCAGTACCAATCATCTGTTCGTGAAGTTTTTCTCCCGGGCGAATGCCTACGATATCATGATGCGCCTCTGGCGCAATCGCCTTGGCAATTTCGGTAATTTTCATGGAGGGGATTTTTTTAACGTAAATTTCTCCGCCTATCATGTCTTCAAATGCATGCCATACAAGGTCAACCCCTTGTTCCAGGGTAATCATAAAGCGGGTCATGCGTACATCGGTAATGGGCAGTACACCCTTTTCGGCAATGGATAAAAAAAATGGAATAACCGAACCGCGAGATCCCATAACATTGCCATATCGAACCACAGCGAAGCGTGTATCGTTATGCCCTGAATAAGAATTTCCGGCGACAAAAAGTTTATCTGAAGCAAGTTTGGTAGCGCCATAAAGATTTGCCGGGCTGCTGGCTTTGTCGGTAGAAAGAGCTACAACTCGTTTAACATTTTGATCAATACAGGCATCGATAAGATTCATGGCGCCCATAATATTGGTTTTTACACATTCAAAGGGATTGTACTCTGCGGTAGGTACAATCTTGGTCGCAGCCGCATGAACAACAAAATCAATTCCATCAAGCGCACGCATCAGACGATCCTTATCGCGCACATCTCCGATGAAAAATCTCACCCGATTGTCTACGTTATAAAGCTTGGCCATTTCCCACTGCTTCATTTCGTCCCGTGAAAAAATTACCAATCGGCGAGGGTTGTATTTGGCCAACGTGAGCGGCACAAAAGTATGACCAAATGATCCGGTACCGCCGGTGATTAATATGGATGAATTTTTTAGCATTTTATTTAATTTGTACAATGTATAACTTTTCAGCAACGATCAAGTAGCCTTTCATGGTACAAGCATTTCCTTTGGAGTACCTTTTGCCACGACTTTACCCTGTTCCAGCCGATATAACCTGTCACAATGTTCCACGGTAGATAAACGGTGGGCAACAATGAGTATGGTCTTGCTGCCATGAAGAGCGGTTACGGCTCGCATAACGCCCTGCTCGGTTGAGGTATCGAGCGCACTGGTGGCTTCGTCCAACACTAAAACCGCAGGGTCATGATATAACGCACGGGCAATACCAATGCGCTGTCGTTGACCACCTGAAAGCCGAATGCCCCGCTCGCCCACAATAGTTTCGAGTCCATTTGGCAAGCCGGCAACAAATTCCTCCAGTTGTGCATCTTTTATTGCTCGCTGTACGGCAACATCATCAATTTCTTCATTAGGCAACCCAAAAGCCACGTTGTGACGAAGCGTGTCGTCGGTAAGGTAAATAGCCTGCGGCACATAGCCGATCTGATTCTGCCATACACGTAAATTTTTCTGAATGTCGTCTCCGTCTACCAGAACCTTTCCATCTGCGGGAGGCAACAATCCCAATATAATATCCACCATAGTGCTTTTACCCGAACCGCTTGGGCCAATAAAGCCCACAGTTTCACCTTTTGATATGATGATGGATACGTCGTCAATCGATTGAGCTGACGCGCCCGGGTAAATATAGCTGATGTTTGAAAGACAAATTTCATTTTTAAAAAAGTAATTCGTTGTATTATCGCTTTCCAGAATTAAGTCGGGTTCAACGATGGTCTGCCTGGCTTCTTCATACATAAGGTTAACCGATGGAAGCTGGTAACGTAATAACTGAATGCCTGCTATCATCCGGTTAACTGAAGGCAACAATCTGAAAGCTGCAGCGGCAAAAAGTCCTAGGGTTGGAACAATCCTCTCTGTGCTAAACCCTTGTCCAAGCATACTCATAACCAGAAGAGCCAAACCCGTTACGGCGAGAAGTTCAAGCCATAATCTGGGGAGTTGTTGCAATATAGCTTGAGACCCTGCGACTCTTGCCCCTTGAGAACTATGTAATTGAAATTGCGCAAGAAAAGTTTTCTCCCTCCCGAGCAGTTTTACATCTTTGACTCCGCCTAAACCCTGATACATATGTTTACCGCGCAGGGCGTCATGATGCTGACGAGCCTCACCCCAACGAGTAATGCGACTTCGTGTAACGGAATGAAAACTCCAAACAGCCACCCCTAATACTATTATCAAAATCATAACCCCCAGGGGCTCTGCCATTAACAACAAAACGACAATACCTAAAAAAGCCAGACTTTCAGTTAGCATTGTCATGCTGCTGCCGATTACCGAAGTGAATACGTTCACTTCTCCGATATTGTGTGCTAATTGTGCTGAATTACGCTGCAGATGAAAAGTATAGGGTAGACGCAGATAAGTGCTAAAAAGTCGTTGGGCAAGGTTTGTCTGAATACCAGACGAATAACGAACTTGCCGCCATGCAATAAAGGCAAGAAATAAATTTTTTATGAAGAAAATACCCACAAGTACCAGCAAAACACCTACAATCAATTGATTTTGAGTGGGATTGCCCAAATAGGCAACTACAGGCGCAACAATCGGATAGCGAATAGTTAGATCTTTTTGTCCCATTATGACCATAACAGGAAAAAGTATGCCAACACCTAGTGTTTCCAGCCACATACCAATGAACATGAGAAAGAACAAGAAGAACATTTTCTTGCGCTCTTTGGGAGTAAGGATCGCTCTGATTTTTTTATAGGTATTCATGTGCAAATAAATTATGGCAAGAGGTAGTATTATTTATGAACTGTATCCAGAAACTTTGATAAATATTCAAGATAACTATGATGATCTTTTAAACAGTCTCGAATAGAGCCGTGGAGTATCTTGCGATCTATATCGTTATAATCTTGTACCAGAATATTACGAAGTCCCGCGCTTTTTGCAATTTGTTCTGCAAAATCTTCAGGATACACCCCCTACTCAGCCAGGATAAGAAATGTATCTTTGTAGGCCAGCCTTGTGCCGCATTCTTTAGCAGTATTCATAATACAAATCAGGGTCGCCCCAAAGCAAAATGGATCGATTCGTTGTCTCATAACGAAAAAGAGGGTCGGTGGTTTCAAGACTAACAAGATCCAAAGGGTTTCCAGAAGATCCACCGATGTGTCATCAAGAGGTATGGTGAAAGCATTGATACCCAATTCACGAGTCAGGTCAAAAATTGGCTTGTGCCATTCCTACGGATTGTGCACTTCGCCATAGAGTTTATAGAGAGAAGTACCCGCTCAAAAGGGGCATGATTTTTGGATATATTTATTTTATCCCTGTAAATGATTTTTTTTTCTTAAACTTTTTCTTTAAAGCGTTTTATCTGGCTCTGCAAATCCCTTGCGAACAAGATAGGCAACAATATCATGAAATATCTCGATTACAAATTCCGCCTCAGTGACAATAAAATTTAGTTTTTCTACTTGTTGTATTGTTTCCTGTGGATAATGATGAGAAAATTTATTACGTAATATGGCAGCCGTACCAAATTCTTCAGCAGAGCGAATTGCTCCCAGTTTCTCCATTAAGAGCGTTCGGTCACGACTGGATTTATTGCTCAGGTCTTCTTGTTCAAGGTAGGCAATTCCGCGAAAAATTTGATCCTGTATCATGGAAACACATTGTGAATAACGAAGGATCAATGCATCGATTGACTCTTCCTGTTCATCGGTCATATTTTTCAGCGTTTTAATTTCTAAAGGAAACAGCAGCTTGTTCTTTTCAAGCGAGTACATCATTTTCTCAAGGCGTTGTCTGCATGCTTTTATATTATCAAGCAATATTTCCAACTCGCCATTCATAATGGTCTTCCTTTTCTTGCGATATCAAAAATGACTTCATTTCCCTGTTCCGGATTTTTAACCATCAGATCAACTTTTGTATCGCACAATCTGGACAATCTATATTCAAGATTCAATCTGGTTTTAATGTCTAGTTGCCTGGAGGGCTCAAAAAAAATATCGATATCGCCGCCCCTTTTTAAATCATCTGTCCGTGAACCATACAGGTAAATTTTGCCAGAGGGATCCGCACCGTGAAGTACGCTGCGTACAACTTGAATTTCATGTTCAGTTAGTCTCATTTAATTTTTTATAGCCGATAACGCGAGCTGATCCGGATCTGCCGTAATTTTGAACAATAGATTCTGCATTGTTTTACAACTTCACATATTTAGGTCATTCCGGTTTAACCCCATAGGCTTCGCTACAAAAATTTAATAATTTCTGATGGAAATCAAACAACTCCGGAGTGGCATGGATCATTTCAATAAAAAATTGCGTGAGTCGGTCAGCATCTTCTTCATACTCATGATTCACGGCATTTCTTAACTCACGAATTATTTTCCAACGATCCGCGGATTCCAACACGCCGAGTTTTTCCATAAAAGCAAGTACAGAGCCAAAGCGTTCCACTTCGACTTCTTCTTCGATGGCAACTGCTTTCATAGTTTTGCCAAGATGTTCCTGAAATTCACTAAACCTTATCCGAAAAGCCGCGAGTATTTCGTGCTGCTCCAAACTCAAAGAATGCCAGTTAGATACAGGAAAAACTTTCTCGCATCGTTTAACAGAATGAGCAAGATATTCACGCATCCGTTGTAAATGTGTGAGCTGTCTTACGATTAAATTCAAATGTTCGGTCATAAAAGAACGCCCTGATTCTTTGCAATCTGGTAAATCGGCTTGTTTTTTGTGTGTTCATTTACCACGATATCAACATGTAAATCCAGACGCTCTTCAATTTCCATTTTGCAACGCAATGCCGTCATGAGTGTATTGACCTGATTCGTTTCTACATACAAATCGACATCGCCGCCCCGCCGCGTATCATCTACCCGTGACCCAAAGAGCCATACCTTTGCATCGTCGCCAAAACTCTGGCGTGTTGCCTCAAGGATGCAATGGTGTTGTGTTGCGGTTAGTCTCATTTATTTAAATCACTTCAATTCTCTGGCCGCCGAATCCAGGAGGTCAGGATTTATACAAAATTGTGAATAAATGGATTCAGTGTTGTTTTTCATGACAGCCATATCATTCATTCCACAATGTTTACTGTCAACTGCACCCTAAGCAAACAAGTATGTTGCGCAGAGATCAATTAAATTTTCAGACAGCCTGATATTTCCCGATGACGTATTATCGGATTAGTCTATTGATCTTTGGTTTCGTGGGTTTATAATAACTGTGACATAAAACCAATGGTGAAAAACTTATCACCATAAATGCTCATTAACCGATGAAAATTCGCAGCCGAAACATGCATTTTTTCTATGTATGCGTTCATTGGTTGAACGCATATATAGTGTCAAGAAAAAAACTCATGATTAAAATGTGTCGCGCCGTTAATTTTCTTTAAAGTATGGACTAAAATTTCTACTCTTTTTGTGTTGGGGATGAAAAGTTGTTTTCGAGCCGTTCACCTTTAAAAAGTCCTGTTAAAACAATTTTTCAGCCCATTTGCTTTTATCCTCAGAACCGTCGTTGGTAAAAAAGCTTGAAAGGTTCCGAAAAAAACCTTATAAGGTTCTCAAAGTAATCTTATGAGGTTTTGAAAAAAATCTTGTACGTTTTTATATATTTTTTATGAAAAATTCTATTCACGTGTAAAAAAAACAAAACTTTTCAGGATATATGATTAAAACTACTCTTAGAAAGTTAAAAGGAGCACAATATGAAATTTTCGTTAATGAAAAATAAACTTTATAAAAAAAAGGGGGACCCTAAATATGTTGCCTGTACCAAGGTTAACAGACGGCTTTCCAAAGAACATTTAATAAAACGATT
This sequence comes from Spirochaetia bacterium, assembly GCA_029858425.1. Lineage (GTDB taxonomy): Bacteria > Spirochaetota > Leptospiria > Turneriellales > JAOUFE01 > JAOUFE01. The sequence continues at coordinate 18,757 of JAOUFE010000030.1, forward strand.
ATCATATAGTTCCACTTTTACCGACGCCGATATACATGGTGTTCTTACGGAATGGAAAAGGAGCTTGTCGAACTTATCGCGCTTGGAAATAGCATCGATCTGGGGTTTTTGTCCCTGGGTTTTAACGTTAAGGGGCGCTTCGATTCGCCAGACGAAGGCTTTCGCAAAGATCGTAACTGGATCAACGTTACCGCAAGGGTAAAAAAATCTTTTACTCTGGCCGTAAACGAGGCGGCAAAACCCCAAAAAGTTAATTCTTACGGCGCAACGCCACGGCTATCTATTTTTCAAAAAATTTCCGGCAATAAAATCACTTCTGAATTTCAGCCCGGAAATTTAGCGCGCATTTTGGGAACAAATCTGGCTTTTGATGTCGATGACACTGAACTGGGCGTTTACCTGCAACAAGACAAGGAAGATGCTTTCAGGATAACCGAATATGCAAAATCCGGAAAAAAAACAATCTTATTAAAAATACCAGATGATATAAAACCAGGCATCTACGATGTTGAAATCAGGGTTAGAACCCGTTATGGTAAAATCATCAAAGGATATTTTTCCAAATCTGTTAAAGTTGCTTGCTAAGAATTGAAACCGGATTCTTTAAATCAATTTATTCTCGTCATTTATGATTTGTGCTATTAAATCCAAATTGGTCTTAATGACAATTTTTCGTCAAACTGGTTTTCCATTTTTTTACAGCCACTCATCCCCATAACAGCACGATCTTTGGCTGTCAGTTCATATAGAATTTCACTGGAAATTTGCACCCAGCTAATTTATTTTTTAAAGGCTCTGCGAATTTCAGCCAGCATTTCCGATCTTTTTGCAAATTCAAGGAAATAGGCCAAAAACAACGTTATAAAAAAAGAAATAATAAAAAAAACTATGGCAAATTTCATAAAAGAAATTCCCATTTCATTTTGCATTGTTATAGTACTATTCACATTGAACGTCTCCTGAACATATTCTTTTTCAATAAAATTATATGAAAGAAATACTTCAGAAAGTCGCGTTACCAACATTGCATCTTCTGTATTTTTATTTGCTTTATTATTTAGTATATTAATAGATTGAGAAAGCATCTGTCTTAATTTTCTATAATTATATATTTTTTCATTCGCTAACTTTAAAAAGACACCAGCCACAATATTGTTTATTTGATTTACATCGTCGTTATTTAAAGAAAGTTTGCTTAATTTTGCTTTTTGTAAATCTTGCTTGTTCGTAATAAAGGTTATTACTTTACGAGAATTATCGATTTCAATCTCAATCGTAAATATATCTTGATTGTTCATTGAAAAAATCATCTTCCCGCCTGCACCTTTGCAAACCAAATTTGGCCAGACAGATAAGCTTTCATTTATTTTCCCTTCCTTGAGAAGCAGATTCACGATTTCTACATTTGAATAATCATCATATTCCCTCATTTGAGCTTTCACATAATTTGTTACCCAAACATAACCCTGAGATATCTCATTTTTAGTGACCGGCTTACTTTCATTATTCCCGGCTATCCTTTTTGAATAAACAGTAAAAACCATTAAGCCAGAAAGAAAAAGTATCGAGAAAACAAGCGTAACTATTTTCCAATATTTAAATGGAATTACGAATAATTCAATTATTGTTATTTCTTCTCTATTATTATCTTTGTTCATATATGTAACTTCCTTAATATTTTTACTGCAATCATGACGACTTCCTACAAGTTTCTAATGTTTCTCCAAGTCAACTTTATTGTTTTTATAAAAGATACTCATAAATAAGCAAATAAGTGCGGATGAAAATTGTTTATGTAAAAAAGGTTCCACCATAAATCCTGTAAAAAAAAATACAATCAGAAGTATAGCTATTCTTTTAAATTCTGCTTCTTTATAAAAACTCCAAAACATCATAAGAAATAAAAAAAAACCAATAAAACCAGTCTCGACCAATATCTGTAAATATTGATTATGGAGGTGAGTATTTAAAATGATATTCATAGTATCAGATATATGCTCTCCTTTGTTTTGTATGTTGTAAAAATTCAATAATTCATCTATCGCATCACCTACGCCATAACCAATAAACGGGCTTTTCGATATCATGAACAGGGCAAGTTTAATGGTAACAATTCTTGTACCTATTGATGTGTTATAATAATTTTCTTCAAACGCAGCTGAAAATTCTTGATTTACCCGATTGATTCTCTCTGAAAAAGTTCGATTATATGTAAACTCAAGCCCCAGAACAAGAATAAACAAGAATAAAGTTAATAAGAAATAACGCCGCTTTGATTTTTTGAGAATAAAATATAGAAGAATGGGCAATGTAACTATAAAAGCCAATTGGCCAATTCTTCCATCTTGAACAAAAATCCAGACAAAATTTAATATAGTAAAAATTGTCCAAAATACATAAATAGCCAAATTTTTTGGATTACTTTTTTCAGATAACGTATAAAGACCCAATACTACGCTCCAGCCAATAAACATACTGTATTCAAGACGACTCATGAATAATGATGCTGTACGAAATCCAGCCCCAAAAACAGTAACTATTTCGAAATAATTTAAAACACTTAAAAATAATAATAATAATATTCCAGTCGCAAACCCAAAAATTATCTTTGATAAAAACTTTTCTTGCAACGAGGTGAGAGCGGCTATAACCAATAACAAGTAAACATAGTTCATAACATTGATTAATGCATTATGATAATTATCTGTCCATAACAGGGAAACGATTAAAAAACCAAAATATAATCCGAAGGATTTAACCAACTTGTCGTGTCTTAGGCGATTATATTTTTCATTCCAGTTCCCTTCTACTATCCACAAAAAAGTAATCATCACCAGCATAATGGAAATGCCCGAACGTGATAACGGTAAAACAAATGCAAATACTACGAACGAGTAGTTCAAAAAAATATTAACTTTTCCCCTGAAAAGAATAAAGATTTTATGCAACATTGATGCTTTCATTATTAAACTTTCTTGCATAAAAAACAACTTTGGCTAATTAATTGGATTACTTCCTATAAGAAATTCAAGAGTTGCGGGAAATGTAAGAACGGGTAAAACCATGACAATAAAAAAGACAAATGTAAAAAGGAATCGAGACCACTTGTCAACCTGTTGATAGGAGCCGTTGATTATGAAGACAGCAAAAAGACTGACCTCAAAAATCATCGATATTCGTTCTAAATAACCTCCCGTGCCAAACATTAACCCCATACTGATCAATAAACCCAAACCATAGCCACCCATTATCAATATCTGTCCAAAATGTTCTTTTGTTTTACCTGAAAGTATGGACAAAAAAATAACTATACAAAAAACCAAAGTGATATGCAGGTAGTCCAGAGTTATACCTGTATTTGAGCTTGATTTTTTTCCTATAACAGTAATAACGCCTGTTTGAATTAAAAATATTAATGTCGCAACGATACTGGCAATGAAAAGTATTATGAAAGCCCTGCTGCCGATGCTGAGTTTTTTTTGCCAAAGAAAAACCACGATCGGGAAAAAAATTGCGTAAACATTATGAGAAAGTATGGCAAGAAAAAAAATAAAGATTGCTTTTACATTTTGTCTATTCTCAGAAAATCGTAGTGCCAATAATAAAAAAGATAACCCAATCACCTGACGGTAAACATTTTCAATTCCAAGAAGGTAAGGAAATGACATAAAAAATAATAAACCAAAAACAGGCTCTACTTTATCTTTTAAAGCATTGAAAAGCAATAATATAATCAGAATATCGTATGCTAAAAAAACAAAAAGTTCTGATTGAACAAGCTTAAATAAAATTCTGCTGCCTACCCAATACACAGGTTCTTTAATGATATATATACCATATTGCGACGAATGCATTTCACCAGCATATGCAAACATATCAACCTGATAACCGCTTAATCTGGATACTATACAATAACCTAAAGCCAATGCAA
>JAOUFE010000032.1 GCA_029858425.1 Spirochaetia bacterium
GAACCGGAAACATTGGCGATGGAAAAATATTCGTTACTGATCTTGGCGAATGCATTCGGATTCGAACCGGCGAACGCGGAAACGAAGCCATCGGCTAAAATGAAACATAAGGAGTTGTCTAAAAAGAAAAAATATCGCCACGGAGGACACAGCGCACGGAGAAAATGCGAAAAAAGGCGTTTAAGGCGTTAGTTCATCAAAACCTCCCTGCATCCGTGGCTAATAATTCTTTTTAGACAGCCCTTGTGTTCAGCTCGCTCTTTTCCGCAATGATATGAGTATCCCAATCATTTTTGCAGTTGCAACATAAATTATGTCTATAAACCCAGCAATATTTTTGCCGTAGAAAAATAAATAAGCAATCCTGTAATATCTACAATTGTCGCAAGAGCCGGGCTGGCAACCAACGCCGGATCCTGTTTTAACTTTACGGCCATTAACGGAAGCAACGCTCCAATTAAAGTTGCCGTGACGACCTGAATCGCCATTACCAGAGCAATACACAAACTGATGCTCATCAGACTGAATCCAGGCGGAATATCGTTTTGCGATGTCAAGAACAAAACCTTCCCCCAGGTTAATACCGCAAGAGTCATGGAGAGAAACAATGAAATTCTGATTTCCTTGAAAATAACCTTGAAAAAATCGGAAAACGTTGCCTCAATTTCCTTTAAGGCCATAGCTCTGATAATTACCGTCGCTGATTGACTTCCCACGTTGCCGCCGGTATCGGCCAGCATGGGCATATACAACGCAAGAATCAACAATCTTGAAAACACCGCTTCATAACTGTGAATAATCATTCCAGAAAAAAGTTCCATACCCGCAAGGGCAATAACCCAGATCGCCCTGTTTTTAAAATGCCCCCATGATGAAGTTTTCATATAAGCTCTCGTTTCGTGAGAACCAGTAATGGCCATTAACTTTTCGAGGTCTTCTGTTTGTTCTTGTGTAATAATATCGAGGGCGTCGTCGTGCGTGATAATACCCACGAGGGCTTCCCTGTCATCAATTACAGGTAAAGCGATAAGATCGTACTTTTGAATTTTTCTGGCCGCAACTTCCTGGTCATCGTTAAGGCGCGCAAAAGCAACGTCCGGATGCATAATATTTTCAATTTTTTCCCTGGATTCTGCGGTAATAAGATCCCTCAAGGAAACAAATCCAAGAAGCTTCCTGTCTTTGTCCACCACATATGAATAATAAATCGTCTCTTTATTGGGCGCTTCCCTGCGCAATCGCCGAATGGCCTGCTCAACGGTAATTTTTGCCGGCAGCGTGACGTATTCCGATGTCATAACCGCTCCCGCCGTTCCTTCTGGATGCGCCGAAAGTTTTATGATGTCCTCGCGTTCGGCCTGCGCCATCATTCTCATCATTTTGGTTTTTAAATTTCTGGGCATTTTCTTGACAAAATCAACGCGGTCGTCATGGGACATGGCTGATATCAAGGCGGCCAGATCGTTTGTGGAAAGATACTGTACGAGAGCTTTTTGCAGATCCTCATCAAAGTGGCTGAATATTTCCGCTTTTCTTAATTCATCGAGGGTCTCAAAAATACTGATAATGTCGGAATGCGCCAAAGGAACCAGAATATCCGCTGCATCATGGGGATGAACAGAAGTACAAAAAGCTCCTATTTGCTTGTAATTTTTTTTAGCCAGAAGGTTTTGGACATCGGGGACAAGTATTGTATTTTTCATAACAGGCTCACATCTTTCCTGTTTCATAGTCGGAGTTTTTGCGTAAATGAATAATTGAATTTCGGGAAGAAAAAAAAACATTTTACGCCTTCTATAACCTGTCGGGAATATGTCCCTGATCTTTTGACAAGAAACCATCATGTATTATGTTGCCATATTTTTCGGAGGGGGCATTGGCTCCATTTTGCGATATTTGCTGTCGAGCCAGATCACATATGCCATGAACACGCTTTATCCAGTTGGAACGCTCACGGTAAATTTTATTGGCTCTTTTCTTATTGGCCTGTCATATGAAATTTTTGAACAAACCATTATTTCTCCTGAAATACGCGTTTTTTTCGCCACCGGATTTCTGGGAGGATTCACCACTTTTTCCAATTTTGCCCTTGAGAATGCAAATCTGTTGCGCGGCACAGAATACCAGAATCTGGCTCTAAATCTTGTTGTTCAAAACGGAGGGGGGTTGATTCTTGCCCTGACAGGCATTTTTTGCGCCCGTTTTATTTTAAAATTTATTTGAGGTGATAAATGAGATCTCTTATACCCGTTCAAATGTTGAGAATCTTTGTTGGCGAATCGCACAAACATGCAGGTATTCCGGTATACGAAAAAATTTTACTGAAAGCCCGTGAAATGCAGCTCACCGGAGCAACAGTTTTCAGGGGAATCGCCGGTTATGGATCCAGCAAAATTATCCACACATCAAAATTATTGGATATTCGGGAAAACTTGCCTTTGATTGTGGAAATTATTGATACACCGGAAAAGATTGCCGCATTCCTGCATTTTGTCGAAGAAATAACGCCGGATAGCCTGATAACCATTGAAAATATCTCGGCTCGAATCCCGGATAAAAAACCCGCATAAAAAACGCCTCAACTTAAAAGCTGTAAATTAATATTTAAAGCATGAATTCTTTTTGTTAAAATCTGATCCGATCCGTTTTTTCCAGATACGCCATTCCCTGCTTTTAACATGCGCTGAACCTGGTCTCTTGTTTTTTCCAGATTGTAGCTCCAGGTTGTAGATTTTGGATAATATAAAATATTTTGCGCCCCCTGATCGGAAGCCTCGGCGGGTATCATTGTAAATTGAAACTCCCTGACAATATCCATAAAATCCGCCTCCCGGACGTCCGGAAATCGTTCTTTAACGTCCAAAATTGACGGGATGGCGTTTTGTTTAAAGTAAAAAAAATCAAGCTCATCCAGAATACGGTTGCGAAGCATGATGCGTTTTAAAAATGATTTTTTTTCGGCGAGGAGGTTTTTAAATATCTTTTTTTTTGCTTCCCGTCTGTTCTCGTTTGTCTTTCCAAGCTGCTTTTGCGTGTCATTGACATGGCTTTTTATAGAGCGATAAACAAGATTTTTTATAAACCCCACCTGAATCAATAACAAAAGATTAAAATAAAAGGGAAGAATATTTAAATACGCCTGAGTGAGAAGAGCGCCATATTTCTTTAAGAATTTTTCGTTGTTAAAAGGATTTATTTCGGGGAGAATCTTGCTGGAATCCTGAAGGAGTTTGCGGTATGCCAGTATTTTCCAGAAATCCGAATGCGGAAGATTTAGAAAACTATCTATGCCAGAGTTAAATTTTTCATGCGCCATTTGCATAAAAACTTCCACGGTTCCGGCTTTGGTCTCCCATGAAGTATGTATGATCTGTTTATCCTGCTTTACCTTTTCTATCGATTCCGGGGGATATTGACTCAATTCTTTTTCATCAAGAAAGAAAATAGGCTGCGGAGATACTTCTCCCCGTCCCGATATTCTATTTTTTAATTCTTCATATTTTAAATACACCTGGGAAACATAGTTTTTTTCATGCAGCTCATTGATATGTTTTTCCAGCTCCCGAATCATGGTGAAAACAAGTTTTCCGGGACAGGTTTTTTCATTTTTATACTTTTCTTCTTCCAGATATTTTTGAATGGCAAATGTTTTTTTTGCCGTAAATTTCATTGTTTTTTTCAGCCCATTTTCTATATTGTAAATTTCTTCTTCATAACGAATAAAGTCAAACTCTCGCGCTATGCTGGAAATGGACTCATATTGAGGCATGATTCGATTGTAAAAAAAAGCGCTTAAAGTTGCGGCAATCTCCTGCAGATTGTTGACTGGAATTAAAAAAACTTTCTGATCCAAAACCCAGACAGCATGTCTCAAGTAAACAAGCTGCTTCATAATATCGTATTTAAACTGGTCCAACAGTTTGTTTTCGGCTTTAAAATAATTTTCCGAGGCTTCAAAAATGGAGTCCATGGAAAAATAAATTTGCGGGTAAAATATTTCCATATTGCCGCTTTCCGAGAGGCTTGTTTCCAGGTCTTTCCAGAACAAGTCGCGGTTAAACAAATTGTTATTTTTAGCGTAGGAAATTATAGCGGTAACGGTTTTATCCACCACTTCCCGATAAATATCCGGAATATCATAATTTTTTTTCTCCGGGCGACTGACAAAGAACATTTCCGCCCGCAGAATCTGACATGACTCATCTACGGAAATTCCGGGAATTATCGCGATTAAATGATCCAGCTTTAATTCAATGATCGACTTGTTCAGACTGACTTCTGAATACCGGGGGGTTAACTGGGCAACAATATCCCCATATCGCATCAACAAATCATTTTTTGCATTTTTAATAGTTGTTCTTTCTTCAATGGCCAGCAAAATATCATGCTTTTCCGGTTTTTCAAGATATGCCCCCTTGATAACACCCTCTTTGCGTGTATATAAATTTAACATGCTGTCAGCCATACCGTTACAAATATAAACAGGTTTGCTTTAGCAATCCATTTTTTTACATTATTTCCGAACCGTAAAAAAGGAAATCAAGTTTCTCAAAGACTCGGCTTCGGCGTTGGTTTCTTCCGCATTGGCGGCAAGCTCTTCTGCTGAAGAGGCATGGAATTGCACTACCTTGTCTAACTGGGCAAGACTGGATGTAATTTGATTTACCCCGCTCATTTGAATGCTTGCAGAATCGCTGATTCCGCTGATGAGCTCGGCGGTAGACTGAATGGATGGAACCATTTCGGCAATCAAGGTTCCCGTCGTTTCTGTGATTTCTACGCTACTATGAGCCAAATCATTTATTTCCTGGGCTGCCTTTTGCGACCGTTCTGCCAGTTTTCGAACTTCGGAAGCGACCACAGCAAACCCCTTGCCCTGCTCTCCCGCCCGGGCAGCCTCAATAGCGGCATTTAATGCAAGCAAATTGGTTTGATTGGCGATTTCCTCAACGACCGATATTTTCTGGGATATTTTTAGCATTACTTCTACCGTTTCTTTCATGGATACGCCGCTGGTCTGAGCTTTGCCGGCAGATTCAATGGCAATACTTTTGGTTCGAACCGCATCTTCTGTCGTAACATGAATTGAGGCTGAAACCTCCTCAAGAGAAGCGGTAATTTCTTCCAGATTGGAGGCTTGCTCGGTAGATTCGGAGCTGATATTCTGGGCAGTCATACTTAAATTGCCTGATGTCGTGGTCAGAAGCTCTATGGATCTGGAGACTTCATTTATGACATCGTTGAGTTTGTCCGTCATTACCCTCATGTGCTTCATCATTAATCCGCACTCATCTTTTGTGTTTGACCTGACTTCTACCGTTAAATCACCCTTGCTGATTTTATCTGTCAAGTTTACCACGGTAATCATTGGATGTACAATACTGTTTGAAATCGTAATGGAGATCACAATGCTGATAATAAATAATACTATCCCGGTAACAAGCAGGGCATAAAAAATAAAGGATACAAGGTTTACATTGGCTGAAGTATTATCGATAATTTCCTTGGTCTGGCTGTCCCTTAACAAGCGGATTTTTTTATTTAAATCTTCCGAGTCTTTGTCAAAAACTTCCATTATTTTATTGCCGTCAACAAGCCCATGAGACATGTAGGCATTTGCCATTTCTATGCCGGTTGAATAATATGTATTAAAAGCAATTTCCAGATTGCTGATTTGTTTTAGAGACTCCGTATTGTTTTCTCTTTGAAACATTTGTTTGAATTTTCCAAGACCATGATAGAACAAGGCTGCATTTTTCTTGGCGTCTTGAAAACCTTCTTTATCGTGAGTTGCGGAAACATCGGTCAAGAATTGCTGCACCTGCACTACATTTAACACCATATTGTCTGCAAGCAGACCAAACGGCAGACTTTCCCTTGAGGTTTTCTGGGCATTGGCTTTCAATTTGTTGAGCATCACTACCGTCGTAATAATGGTTAAAGATAACAGGGCAATTATGACCCCAAACCCCAGACCCAGCCTGAGTCCAATTTTAATATTTTTTAAAAATTTCATTTTCATTCTCCAGAGATGCGGGTTCTGCAAAAAAATAGCTGGCTGACAGCCCAGATCGCCGCGTACCATTCATCTGTAAAGGAAAAAAGAGATAGCGCCTTTCTGCGGCAAAATATTTGTGCCTTGGCAGGAACCTGGATATTTACGTCAGAATGCAGTAAAATGCGCGTTCTTGCCTGAGCTGACAGCCCATCAATTTTCCCCGAACGGAAATACTTTATTAATGTATTTCCAGACTTCTTCTTTATAATGTATACTATCGGAGTATATTTGAATATAATAAAATGAATCTGCCTCAAAAATATTGCAAGCGCAAAAAGACGCTAATTTGAATCATTCTGACTGAATCTCGATTTCATGCCCGAGTTCAAGATTACCTCTCGATTCAAATCATTTTTTGTGAAAAATAGTCGATGCCCTGTTATAAAAATGTATAATGACTTATGGAATCCGAGCTCAAATCCCTTGCAAAGAAACTGCAAAACAAAGAAATTTCGCCGGTAGAACTGCTCCAGAAAAGTCTAAATAAAATAGACCTGCTCGATTCAAAAATTAACGCATTTATTAACGTAGATCGCGAACAGGCTCTGGAAGCTGCCCGCGACTCCGAAAAAAGAATTCAGACCGGAAAATCCTTATCTGAATACGACGGTATTCCTGTCGGGATTAAAGATAATATTGTTGTTTCCGGGCGCGCCTCTTGCTGCGCGTCTAAAATTCTGGAAGGTTTTGTGTCGCCGTACTCAGCTACGGTCATTGAAAAACTTGTGGCAAAGGGCTTTATACCTATGGGGCGTTTAAACATGGATGAATTTGCCATGGGATCTTCTACCGAAAACTCTGCCTTTAAAACTACCCGAAATCCCTACGATCTGCAGCGAGCGCCCGGCGGCTCTTCAGGCGGCTCTGCGGCGGCCATAGCGGCGGATTATCTTCCGGTAACTCTTGGATCAGATACAGGCGGCTCCATTCGTCAACCGGCTGCCTTTACCGGTATTGCTGGTATGAAGCCAACATACGGGACTGTTTCCCGTTACGGCCTTATCGCCTTTGCCTCCAGCCTCGATCAAATCGGGCCGTTTACGCGCCTTGCTTCTGACAATGAAATTATATACAATATTATCCGGGGCAGCGACCCCAAAGATTCTACCTGTCTGCCCGATGCGTCATACAAGCCTCCGGCTTATGATATTAAATCGTTAAAAATCGGCGTACCCGAAGAGTTTATGGAAAATGTCAGCCCGGAAGTGAAAAAGTCCTTTTATGAAACCCTTGATTTCCTGAAAAGAGAAGTGATTACAAATGGAGAAATTGTAAACGTAGAATTGCCGCACCAGAAATACGGCATCGCTGTTTACTACTTGATTGCCACCAGCGAGGCCTCTGCCAATCTTGCCCGTTTTGACGGCGTCAGATACGGACGGCGCGCCCAAAACGCAAAAGATCTAAATGATATTTATGAAATGAGCCGAACCAGGGGATTTGGCAGCGAAGTTAAAAGACGCATTTTGCTGGGAACATACGCCTTGTCGAGCGGCTACTACGACGCTTTTTACGGCAAAGCTCAAAAAACCAGGGCATTAATTCAACAGGATTACCTAAAGGCATTTGAAAAGCTGGACTTGATTATGATGCCCACGGCGCCATCGGTTCCTTTTAAAATCGGCGAGAAAACAACCAATCCGGTGGAAATGTATTTATCGGATGTATTAACTGTGGGCGCGTCTCTGGCCGGTATTCCCGCCATTTCGGTTCCGGGTCCGTTTGAAAATCTTCCTGTGGGCATTCAATTACAGGGGAATTATTTTTCGGAAAATCTGCTTTATGACGTCTCGCAAAAAATCCAGAATGCTTTCCCGGCAAAACGCCCCGCATTGCAGTAAATTATGAGCGATTATCTTTCGACAGCGCCCTACAAAGGCACCCGCGATTTTTACCCGCCGGAAATGCGAGTGCGCTCCTGGATGTTTTCGGTAATTGAAAAAACCGTCGTTTCTTTTGGATTTGAAAAAATAGACGCCCCGCTCATTGAGCCGGTAGAAATTTATCTGGCCAAGACCTCGGAAGAAATTGTAAATCAGCAAATATATTCGTTTATAGACAGAGGCGACCGAAAAGTGGCCATTCGCCCGGAAATGACGCCCACCGTGGCCAGGATGGCGGCGGCCAGAATCCGCGATTTGCCGCGCCCGATACGATGGTATTCCCTGCCCAATTTATGGCGCTACGAAAAACCGGGAAAAGGAAGACTTCGCGAACACTGGCAGTTTAACGCCGACATATTTGGATCAGCAGATGAAAGTCTGGCTGACCTGGAAATTATTCAACTTGCGCTGGAACTTTTCAGCGCATTTGGGGCAACGGAAAATCATTATAAAATATTTATCAATCACCGGGCTGTTTTAAATGCCGTTTTTGAGAAAATCCTGAAAATTCCCGGAGACAAATGGGCAAACGTTTCGCGGATTATGGATAAAAAAGACAAAGTCAGCGGAGAGGAATTTCAATCCATGCTGCGCGGCGAAGGCTTGGGGGAAATCCAGATACGGGAGCTGGAATTATATGTAAATTCCGGAATAAATTACTTAATAAACAGTTCCATTTCCGGGGAAAATTGCGTCAAGCATCTTGTGGAAACTCTTGAAATGACTCACGAGATCAGCGGAGGCAAAATAGTTCATTATAATCCGTCTGTTGTTCGGGGTTTTGATTACTATACGGGCATTGTATTCGAAATTTTTGACCTGCATCCTGAAAACCGGCGCTCGCTTGCCGGCGGCGGCAGATACGACAATCTGGTAACCGCGTTTACAAAAGATACTGTAAATGCCATCGGGTTTGGCATGGGCGATGTAACGTTTATGGATTTTTTAAAAAATCATGGCCTGATTCCTGATATTCAAAACCATTCCCAGGTTTATGTCGCCGCCTTTTCCGAAAAAAATCTTCGCATGAATGCGATTAAAATTTCCCGTCTATTACGAAACGCAGGGTTTAACGTAGAGCTTTCCAGCGGCCATAAAAAACTGGGAAAACAATTTGACGAAGCCCACAGCAAAAAAATACCAATTGTGGTTTTACAGGGCGAAACCGAAGCGCAAAAAAATACAGTAATTATTAAAGAAATGTCAACGGGAGCGCAACAGGAAGTCGCCATGGAAGAGTTGCTTGCGACATTAAAAAAAACAATTTCCTGAGTCTGTGCTTGATAGTTTTTTAACTTTTCTATCAAAAAAATTGACAGCCGCTATGCCGTTTTATATCTGCCATTGCTGCCTATGGATTTCACATCATTTGCAAGCAAGGAGAATTAATGAAAATTGCAAAAGCGATACTCGCTACATTATTAACTTTAGGATTTTCAGTTTCAATGATGGCTGTCGAAGCCGAAAAAAAAGTTGAAAAAACTGAAAAAACTGAAAAAAAAGCTGAAAAAAAAGCTGAAAAAAAAGCTCATCAGCACTCAAAAGCTGAAAAAGCTGAAGAAGTTAAAAAAGCAGAAGAAGCAAAAAAATAATTATGGTTTTTCAGAGCGAAACTATTATAGCTCTGCATTAATTATGAATTTCTGACTTTTAAGGCTGTAGACGTTATAGAAATATAATATCTGCAGCCTTTTCTTTATTCTTTTCATTTTAACGTGACGCCTTGAAAAAGACTGTCATTCTGGATCATGCCCATTCACAAATTGCCCGATCTGATTATCGCCCAGATTGCCGCCGGCGAAGTCATTGAAAGCCCCGCCGCAGTCGTAAAAGAACTTATCGAAAATTCGATGGATGCCCGGGCTGACAAAATAGAAATTGTTGTTGAAGATGCCGGGTTGGCCTCCATTCAAATTCGAGACAATGGAACGGGAATTTTGCGCGAGGAGTTGAGTCTGGCGCTGGAAAGTTTTGCAACAAGCAAAATTCAAAACTCCGATGATCTTTTTAATATTTCCAGCATGGGATTTCGTGGGGAAGCTCTAAGCTCCATCCGGTCGGTTTCGCATGTTACCATTGAGAGCAAGACTGCTGAATCTGAATATGCCTGGAAAATTACCGGAGAAGGAAATCTTGTTTCTAAACCGGAACCTTCAGCTTTACCTGATGGAACACGGATTATCGTAAAAAACCTGTTTTACAATGTTCCGGTTCGCAAACAATTTTTGGCCAAAGAGAAAAAAATCAACCATGATATTCTGGAGCTTGTTACATCTTATGCAACGGTTCGTCCGGAAATTTCTTTTATCTGTTCAATAGACGGCAAACAATTGATCCATTTTCCCGCCCGAAATTCGGTTTCCGAAAGGTTAACCCAGATTTACGAAAATACGTTTATGAAATCCATGACGCCATTATATTACAAAGAGCCCTCCCTGAATATTCAGGGATATACTTCCGGTTCCGGTTTTTTTCACTCCAGACCTGTTTTTATAAAGTTTTTTGTCAACCAGCGCCCTGTTCATTATGCGCCGTTATTTAAAATTTTAAAAAGAGCCTATGGCGAATTGCTGCCGCCCGGAAAATTTGCCGCCGCATTTTTAATGCTCGAAATCGATCCGGAATTAATCGATGTCAATGTTCATCCCCAGAAAAAGGAAATCCGTTTTAAGGATGAAATGCATATTAATGAAATTATTTACAACGCCATTAACCGGGCTCTTGAAAACAGGGGAACCATAGATATCAGCCGCAAGTTCGCAAACCTTCAAAAAGCCCAACCGGACAAAGTGGGCTACACCCCCTCCTTTCTGGACTTTTCCCCGCCCCTTCTGGTAAAAGAAGATGCCCCCCATATTGAAGCAGGTACACCATCTTCAAATATCCAGTTTTTCCCTGAAATCATTCATTCGAGAATTTTTGACACGTTTATTCTGGCCAGTTCACGCGACGGCGTTTTCCTGATTGACCAGCATACTGCACATGAACGTATCCAGTATGAAAGTTATCTGGAAAAACTGAAAAACCGGAAGATCGTAAGGCAGCGCCTCTTAAACCCGGCAAGTATTAATGTTTCTCCTTCCGAAAAAAAATTGCTTCAGGACAGCATGACCATTTTAAATGGCATGGGCTTTGAAATCGAAGATTTTGGCCCAGCCGGAATTAAAATATTTTCGGTTCCGGAATATCTTGCAGAGGGCGAGGAACAAGAGGCTCTAAGGACTATCATAAATATCATTTCCGAACAGACAGAACTGCCGGGCGAAGTTCTTTTTGATTCCCTGGCAAAGTCGCTTGCCTGTAAAAGCGCCGTAAAAAAAGGCGACCAGATTTCTTTAAAAGATTATCCGGAAATTATTGCGAGACTGTACAAGTGCAAGAATCCGCTTCGATGTCCTCATGGAAGACCTACGGTAATACACTTTTCCAAAAAAAATATTTTTGAATTTTTTAACAGACCGGCGCCTTCTTGATCGCCATAACCGCCTGGCCATGAGATGCCATATTCATGCTAAATGTAATAAAACGCGGTCTATGCGGAAAACTCAATATACTTTGCGAGAAAATGCACAAAAAGTTTTAGCGCATGCGATCTGTGACTTACGTTTTGCTTTTCGTCGGGCGTCAATTCTCCAAAGGTTTTGTTTAACGGCGGGTAATAAAATACCGGATCATAACCAAAGCCATGATTGCCGCGCGGCTGGTCAATAATGATTCCTTCCACTTTTCCGTTAAAAAATATCTCGTTGCCGAATTTGTCGATAAAACATAAACACGATATAAATCTGGCCGAACGCATCTGCTGTTGAAAATCAGTCAATTCTCTTAAAAGCCTGCCAATACGTAACTCATCTGTTTTTTCATACCTGCTGGAAAATACGCCGGGTTCCCCATTTAGAGCGTCCACTTCAAGCCCGGAATCATCGGCAAGAACAGGTTCGCGCAAAATGCTGTACAAAGCGCGAGCTTTAATTCGCGCATTTTCAAGAAAAGAAATCCCGTTTTCTACCGGATTATATTTATTTTTCTGGCTTTCATCAAGACTGTTTAAAGTCAGCACATTTGCTGAAAATGGAGGCCTTATTTCTTCGTGAAGAAATTTCAAAATTTCTTTAACCTTCCCTTCATTTTCGCTGGATATATAAAATTTATATGGGTTCATAAGTATCTATGGGAGCCTGGGTTGAAACTCGAAATTCAGTCAAAATAAATTAGATTAGCGTAGTTTTGGGGCGCTCAACGCCCCAAAACTACGCATTTTAATACATTTTGATCTGAATATTGAGGTTCATACCAATGCTCATGGGAAAGTCTGGGGTTTTGCCGTATCATGTAAAGATGTTTCCCCTGAAAGAATGGGATGTTCCTGGATTTTGGAGTGTTGGGTATAAACCCGGAATTTCGTCCGAATTTTTTGGATTCGCCATGTTTTTGGGCGCTTCGTGCAGTAACGGGCAGTTTTGTTTTTCTGGATAACACGTCGGGGTTGATGAAGGCTCCCCGGCGCCAATGGCGATGGGAGCCGGAATCAAGGGGCAGACCTGCCCCTCAAATTTCCGATTCATGCCCATCTTTGGAATTTCCCCAACCGGCAATAAATTAATTGACCAGTTGGTTAATAAAAAAGAATCGGCATGTGGAAAGACTTTAAAATCAGACTTCGGAAAACCATCAATGAATATAGCCAAACTTGCCATTAAGCGACCCATTTTTATAACGAGCATTGTCCTTTTATCGGTTCTATCTGGCTGGGTATTATTATCCCGCATCAGCGTCGACATGTTTCCCAATGTAAATATCCCGGTAGTTTCAGTTACCATTGCTTACCCGGGAGCCGGACCTGAAGAAATTGAAAATCTTGTAACAAAACCTGTAGAAGAAGAACTCAGCTCCCTTTCCGGTTTAAAAAGAGTCACCTCTACCAACCAGGAGGGATTCAGTATGATTATTGCCGAATTTTTTCTGGAAACCGATATTAAATGGGCTGAACAGGAAGTACGGACGCGGATATCGCGAGCCAAAAAAAATCTGCCCGACAGCATCAATGAACCGGTTATTCTGCGTTTTGACCCTTCCGATCAACCCGTTGTACGCCTTGCCGTTTTTGCCGACTTGCCTCCGGGTAAACTCTTTGACCTGGCCGACAAAACCATTAAATCCCGAATTGAGCAAATTAATGACGTTGGAGCGGTGCGAATCAGCGGCGGCGTTAAAAGAGAAATCCAGGTTGAGATAGATCGCAATAAATTAAACGATAATTTACTTTCTGTTAGCGGTGTTGGACGTCAGTTGCAAAGTTATGGCTCCAATGTTCCTGTCGGAAAACACGAGACCGGCGACCGGGAAATTTCATACCGGTCTATTGGTCAATTTGAGTCCCTGAAGCAAATTGCAAATTCCATTGTCAGTTTTACGGGGGACTGGGGATCGGGAATTTTGCTAAAGAATATTGGCACAGTTCAAGACGGGACCCAGGACGAAAACAGCATTGGCGAGCTTTGGGCGCCTATTGAGGAAAAATCAACGGAAAAGCCAAAAGGTTTTTTCGCCGGCTTGTTTTCCAAAAAAAAGAAAACCGAAAAAGTCGAGCATGTAAACAAACCAACCCTTTTTCTCGATGTTTTTAAACAATCCGATAAAAATACCGTAAAAGTTGCCGACGGGGTAATACACCAGGTTGCGCAAATTAACCTAACTATAAAAGACAGGGAAGGCCACCCGGCCATTCGAATTGTCAGAGACGGCTCGCACCCCATTCGTTTGAATATTGAAGACGTAACCCAGTCTATTATCATTGGAATTATTCTGGCAGTTCTTGTTGTATATTTATTTCTCGGTAACGTTCGATCCACTTTAATTACCGGGCTGGCGCTTCCGAACAGTATTCTTGGCGCTTTTGTTCTTATTTATTTAATGGATTTTTCCATCAATATAATGACCCTGCTTGCATTGTCCCTCTCGGTAGGTCTTCTGGTAGACGACGCCATTGTGGTTCGAGAAAATATTTTTCGAAAACTTGAGTCGGGCATGAAACCATTTAAAGCTGCCGAAGTTGGAACAACCGAGGTAATGCTTGCGGTCATTGCGACAACACTTACTGTTGTTGCCGTTTTTTTCCCCATTGGATTTTTAAAGGGAATGGTGGGACAGTTTTTCAAGCAATTTGGTTTAACCGTTGTTTTTGCCATGCTGGTTTCGCTCTTTGACGCGCTTGCCGTGGCTCCCCTTTTAAGCGCATATTTTGCAGGTCATGTTGATGAAAAAACAAATTTTGTCATAGAAAAGTTTAAGCAGTTCCAGGACTGGCTGGATAACGTGTATGCAAAAGTTGTCAACATTTCAGTAACCCGCCCATTGTACGTTATCCTTGGCACCTTTCTTGTCGTTGCAATAAGTCTTGGATCGCTGAAGTTTGTAAAAAATACATTTATGCCGCCCAACGACATGGGCGAGTTTATGGTCAACATTCAAATGCCTCCCGGCACCTCGCTCGAAGGGACACATAAAGTAATCGTCGAAATTCGGGATAAAATAAAAAATATTCCTGAAGTAGACATGATTGCCACAACAACCGGAACCTCAGAGGGTCAATCGGATGTGGCAAATCTTGCAGTCACTCTTTTACCATATAAAGAGCGAAGCCGAAATACGACGCAGATCAAGGAAGAAGTGCGAACCGCTCTAAAAGACTATGCCTATGCCAATGCAAGCGTCGGAGATTACAGTCCGGTTGGCGGCGGCATTCGATATCCGTTTAATCTATACATTAAGGGAGAAGATTTAAATCTTGTTGCCGATTACACGCTTAAGCTTGCAGAGCGCCTGAAAAAAATACCGGATATTACAGAAGTAAGCGCCGATTATCGAACCGGAAAGCCGGAATTTCAGGTGAGATTTGATGCTCAAAAAATGCAGGCTTTGGGTGTGGTTCCAGGAACAGCCGGTTCTGAACTTCGATATCATATTGCCGGCGGCGTTGTAGGAAAACTCCACGAGAATGGAGAGGAATACGACATTCGTCTTCGTCTCAAAGAAAGTCAACGAAATTTACAAGCTGCATACAAGGACACAAAAGTGCCTAATATGCAAAATAAAATGATTCCCTTGACCGCTGTCAGCTCGCCCGTGATTTCTACCGGTCCTGACAAAATATTGCGCCAAAACCGGAGCCGTGTAATTTTAATTAATGCCAATGTCGCCAAAGGAGGAGCCATTGGAAATGCTACTTCAAGGGCAAAGGAAATTATTGCAAAAGAATTTCCGCCTCCTGCCGGAGTAGATTATGAATTTGTGGGACAGTCCGAAGATATGCGCGAACTCATGGAGAATATTATGCTTGCATTTGGTCTGGCTCTTTTATTTATTTATCTTGTATTATCCAGTTTGTACGAATCCTTTATTACGCCGGTTACCATTTTATTTGCCATTCCACCTGCAATTTCAGGAGCATTTTTGGGTCTGGCTATTACCGGCGAAATGATGAATATATTCAGCATGATTGGACTGATTCTCCTTATGGGACTGGTGACAAAAAATTCCATTCTTCTTGTGGATTATGCGGTAGAGGGAATTAAATCAGGAATGACTCGCGCTGAAGCCATTGCACATGCCGGTAAAGTCCGACTGCGACCCATCTTGATGACATCATTTGCCATGATTGCCGGAACTTTGCCCCTTGCTCTGGGCATAGGCGAGGTGGCCAAAATGCGAAAATCCATGGGAGTTGCCATCGTTGGCGGGTTAATTGTATCGACATTGATTACCCTGATCGTGGTTCCAGCAATTTTCAGCTATGTAGACAGCTTCCGGGAATGGGTAGAAAAGAAGTTTAGAAGCTCCGATGCAGAGGAAGAACATCTACTCGCGACAGGTCAATTTCCTTCTGGAAATTCCGAAAAAAAACAAATTCCATCTGGTAAAAAAAACAAACCAAAGAACAGATAATCAAGTCTCTACGAACGCTGGTTTACATAGATATCGTGGGCAAGCAAAAAATCAATGGCAATGGTCGTTTGCCCCATTTCAATGATCACGGATGGCTTCTTCTGTATCAGCCGGATAAGCTCTCCGGGCAATATTCCAATTTGGGAAAGCGCATCTACCGGATTCTGAATATAGCGAATTCTGCCTTCAGCTCCAATTTCCATATCCGAAAGCTTGCACAATACGGGTTTTATGGTAAAAATCTTTTTTGCCGATGGATGCGGAATTGTCTTTCCATCGGGAGAAATATCGGGATAGCCCAAAAATGCGCTGATCGCATCCAATATTTCGCTGTCAAGCATATGCTCCATGAAATGAGCGGCTTTGTTAGCATTGTCCGGGGAAATGCCAAAGACATCCACCATCATGCGCTGAGCCAAACGATGCCCGCGCACCAAAAGTTTCGCTTTTTCAAGTCCAATTTCTGTTAATACAATTTCTGTTTTTTCCACGAGGATCAATTTGTCGCCCTCCATTTCGACCAAAATATTTTTCAGAGAATCGGGTTGCTCCTTGCTGAAAAGTTTTCTTAAACTTTCAATGCTTCCCGATTTTTTCTTTTCTCTTTTATCAAATAAAAATTCCAGAATATGGTCTTGCGTTTCGTTGGTTTGCTTGTGATGAAAGGCAAATGTTTTCATGTGCTTTCAATTCCGGGGGGTATATTGGCGCGTCAAGATTTTTCTTTCCTTTTGGCGTTTTGCCAGGCATTTTCCCATTCCTCTGTTGAAGGAAGAATTCCATCATCCAGTTTACTTTTAAACTCTTTTTCCATGTGTAAAAATCTGCTCTGGAATTTTTTGTTTGATTGTTGAAGCGCGTACTCCGGATCAATATGAAAATGTCTTGCAAGCTGCGCCACAACAAAAAGTAAATCGCCAAATTCAAGCGTGGCGCGGCGCTTTTGATCGAGAAGTTTTTTTTCTGTACAATTATGAAAGTCTTCCGGATTTTCAGGAAGTTCCCGCATAAGTTCATCGTACTCCTCGCTGATCTTGTCAAAAAGCTGCTCTGCTCCATCTGGATAACGCCAGTCAAAATTTAATCTCGAAGCCTTTTGCCCCATTCTGCAGGATTTCAATAGCGCTGGTAGATGTTCCGGAATACCTGAAAAAAGCGAGGCTCCCTTTTTTTTCTTGTCCCATTTTTCTTTTCGTTTTAGCGATTCCCAGTTTTCAAGAACCTCGCGTGAGTTCTCAACTCCTTTTTCTTCTCCATAGACATGAGGATGCCGAAACACCAGTTTCTCTACGGTCTTTACAAAAACATCTTCCAGATTAAAATATTTTTTTTCAGATGCCATCTGGGAATGAATCACTACCTGAAACAATAAATCGCCCAATTCTTCTTTAAACTCGCTCCAGGTCTCCGGATCATTACCGGATAGCTCTTCAATTGCCTGCGCGGTTTCGTAAGCTTCCTCGATTAGATTTTCGATTAGACTAACATGTGTTTGTTCGCGATCCCATGGACAACCGCCATCAGGATCGCGCAAATCTGCGGCTAATTTTTGAATGGCGATAAACGGGTTTTCCATGTCGGGAGGATTTTTCATAAATGACTGTTTTTATTTTGAGGATAAAAAGAAAACATTTATTGCAAGGATAAAGATCTACAAAACTTTTCTCACCTTGCCGTCCATCGAGATTTCATATGTACAATTTCTTCCCGCTTTTTTTGCGCTGTACATCGCGCGATCCACAAGATGCATTATTTTATCCACATTTTCATTTTTTTTGATATCGATAATTCCAAAGCTGGCCGCCAAACCGGATTTAAAGGATAGTCTGATATTCTCAATATTTTTCCGGATTCTTTCAGCCAGCAAAGCCGCTTTTTTAATATCCAGATTGGGGCACAGTATGGCAAATTCTTCGCCCCCCACTCTGGCAAAAACATCTTCTGCGCGCAAATTTCGTAAAACGGCTTTGGCAACTTTTTTTAGCGCTTCATCTCCGCGCAAATGACCGAAGGTGTCGTTGATTATCTTGAAATGATCCATGTCAAACATGATTAATGATAAAGGCATTTTTCCTCGCCTTGACCTGGATATTTCCACAGGAATCGTTTCGTAGAAAAAACGACGGTTATAAAGACCGGTAAGGTAGTCCCTGGAAACCTGATCTTTTAGTTTCTTTTCCAGATTCTTTCTGTGCACAATTTCTGATTGCAGGTTTGCAATAGATTCCTGTTCCTTTTTGTGGGTTAAAAAGTGTACCCGTTTGTTTTTGTTGAGCTCCCGAAATGTAACCCAACCAAATACATTGGCCGCCAGAAGATAGGTTACTGCCTCAGAAATAAAATGAATAGAGGCATTATTATAAATAATCAGCGGCAACAGGAAAGCAAAGGAGGTATAGACCGAAGAAGCAATACACAAACTAAAACGCTGCGATAGAAATATAGATAAAGCCATGACGATGAGCATTCCAGTAATAATAAATGAATACGTTGGATACGGAATATAATGAAACATTATGGCGCTAATGGTTGTGTACAGAAAGGAAAATAAAAATAGCAGGTTTTGCAATTGCCGGGGGTTCTGAAAATACTTCATGATTAATAAACCAGACATGCATATAAAGGCCAGGATCAAACGAAACAAGGCAGCCTCGAAAAATACCGCTGTTTTAAAACTAAAAAAATCTGTAATGCAAAATATTAACGTAATCCATATAGCGGTAACGAGATTTTTTCGGAGCAGAGCATTTCTTTCATGCGAAGACAAGCGCAAATATTCATTTTCAAGACCCGGGTCTGCAAATTCCCGGCCAGCAAACGTAAATATTGCGGACTTCATATTTTTTTCTTTTTTTCTCATCAGTTTATTATATGGCAGACAACAGCCTCTCTTTAAAGTTTGGACATGAACTAAAAATTCAGTCGAAATAATTTTAATTAGCGCAGTTTTGGGGCGCTTCGCGCCCCAAAACTGAGCATTTTACTACATTTTGACATGGATATGAAGTTTCTGCCTGTATCCCCCGTTATTGTATGCAATTTTAAAAACATAACAATATTGTCCGGTTTCGCCAACTCATTTTTATTTTTTTACAAAAGGAACAAAAATTACCGGCAGGATATTTTTCCGGTAAATACTGCCATTGTCTCTTTTAGTTATCAGGGCGAGATTTTGGCCTCCCTGAAAAGAATTCTGGAGAGGAATAATCATTTTCCCTTCAGGAGCCAATTGTTCGATGAGGGCATCCGGAACAGCATCTGCGGCAGCCGCCACAGATATGGCCTGAAATGGCGCTTTTTCTTTAAATCCACCATGGCCATCTCGTATATAAACCTGTACATTGGAATAAGGCTGCAAATTTTTTGCTGCCAGAGCGGCCAATTCAGGAATGACCTCAACGGTAATAACTTCGTGGCAAAGCCTGGATAAAACAGCAGCATGATATCCACAACCGGTTCCAATTTCAAGAACGCGGTCAGATTTTTTTAACTCCAAAGCCTGGCACATCAAGGCAACGATAAAAGGTTGCGAAATGGTCTGCCCTGCCCCTATACTCTGTGCCGAATCATCGTATGAAAATTTTTTCTGCGAATCCGGTACAAATTCATGGCGGGGGACTTCCATCATGGATTTTAAAACATTTTCTGAAAAATGAGTTATTCCTGTATACGCTGACGATTCTTTTGCATGGCGCTGGATCTCTGAAATCATCGCCAACCGGTCTGCTTCAAAATCCATGTTCATTCTCCGGACACAATACAGCTTGATTCTGATTGTCCATTCAATATTTTATATATGGAGAGCTGCGCAGCAAGGACTATAGCTTGGGCATGAACTCGATATTCGGTCAGAATGTATTAAAATGCCTGGTTTTGCATAAGGGGGCAAGTTTGCCCCCCCGCTTCAACCGCCGGATATTACTGGTGGGGCTGTTTTTAGACAGCCCATGCGGAAATGAACCGTCGGTTTGCGCTGCCCCCTGACATACGCACAACCTTTTTCTTTTGGAGAGGTAGCCGACAAGATTACAGAATTGAAAAGTAAATTAAAGTCCCAGTTGGGTTTTCCACTCATTTATATGCGCTTTCGCATAATCGTACCCTGCCTGCACTATGCGATCAAAATCCTTCCATCCAAAAATGCTAAAATGGCCTACCGGCAATTCGATAAAAAGATCGACTTCCTTTTGAGTCAGATAAGCCATGGCCAGCGAGTTCACCATCGTTGCGCGCATAATTAAATTCCCCATGGCAGGAATATCTTTCTTGCGAAAACGGGGATTAATTTTCATTTTTAGTACCTGTAAAACAGATGGCGCAACTCCTTCCCTTCTTTCGTCAAAAACTTCCGAAAAAATCTGGTCTCTCTCTTTTCTGTCGCCCGCATCAAGACTTACCGCAATGCGTAACCCGGCGCCCATGTCTTTTAGCACAGAACCCGGTATGTTATCCAGAAGAGCCCCGTCCACATAAACCGAACCGTCGCTATATAACGGTGGCATGATTCCCGGCAAAGATGTACTTGCCCGGATCGCTTTCCATAAATCGCTTTTTAAGAAAACCTTTTTTTCTGCAAGCGTTAAATTTGTGGCTACCGCAAAATAGGGGATCCACATATCTTCAATTTTTTTATCGCCCACTACTTTTTGAATTGCCGACGTATACTTGCCTCCCCGTATTAAAGACACGAGAGGAAACGTATAATCATTTAAATTGTTTTGATCCGCCATAATTTTTCTGGCTATAGCTTCTATTTTATCCACATCGTAACCCAGACCAAATAGTGCGCCCATAATAGAACCGGCGCTGGTTCCTCCGATAATATCAATGGGAATGCCTTCTTCGAGAAAAGCCCTGATTAAGCCAATGTGGGCAAATCCTTTTGCGCCGCCTCCTCCAAGCGCCAGACCAATCGAGCGGCTCATAAAACTTCTGGCCAACCGCGCAAAATCATTATCATTAAACATTCGTATATGATGGCAGTACGAAACTTTTCTTCGGGACAGCTTTAAAGCGGTGCCAACGGGCTCCATTCCGGGTACGTCATAAAGTAAAATCAGTTCGGTATCAGGCGACGTGTCGGTTTGATCTGCGTATAAGTACCGGATTTCCACAGGATACAACGACTCAACACATTTATGATCCGCAATCAGATAAATTTTGTCGGTATGTTTCAAGGATGTTTCAGTCCACAATTTATCTTTCGGGTCGGCAATAATCAAAACCATGTCATAAGAGTCTTCCAGTTGATAAAACCAGGCAAACAAATCGGCTATGTCATAAATCATATTTTCCGGAGCGGTTACTTTATTTTTTTGAGCAACATGATGTTCGTAAAAGGATTTTTTATCCGCATAGTATACCGACTTCCCTTTTTCAATATACGCTAACAATTTACGGGAAAATTCGCTATACGGTAAATCATCATACAAAGGAAGCAAAGTAACTACTTTAATATTTCTTTTTTTGCGCCTGTTCCCCGTTTCTCCCTTTAAACGCAAAGCAATCGTGCGGGTAATATTGAGCATTCCCGAAGGATTTTTGGATATCAACCCTTCAAAAACCTCCGTTGAAAATCGAACCAGCTCACAGCCTCGCGTAGCAAATACACTTGCAGACCTGCTTTCACCCGTAAGCAAGGCCATTTCTCCGATAATATCGCCGCGAGAGAAGTCTCCCTCGGCCACAATTTCGCCTGTCGGATTTTTTATAAAATAGCGCAGACGGCCATTTACAACGATGTACATGGAATCTCCCGGATCTCCCTGCATTATTAGCGGCTCTCCACCCGGTAAAAACAACCATTGCATATTTGGTTCAAGAGCAGTTAGAGTTTCCGTCCCCAGGCTGGCCATGAGCTCCACAGATGATAGAAATTTCCGAAGCTTCTCGGCTCCGTTGTGATCACGGCGCCTTCTCCCACACAGTCTCCCGATCCAATTTCGCCTGCTTTCTTGACAGACCTATCCGCGCCCTGCACGAAAACATCCAGTTTTCCGGCGACTACAATATAGAGCTTGTCGCCTGCTTCTCCCTGCTTCATGATCTCAAAACCATCAGGGATCGCCTCAGGGAAAAGTTTTTCGGCAATTTTTGACAAAGCGGAATCGCCAATATCCCGAAACAAAACAGCATTTTTCCTGATAAAATTCCCAATTATTAAATTTTCTTTTTCTGATTTGGATTTTTTCATTTCAATGCCTGCTGGATTTAGTTAATGAATATTTATCGGCCAACTTTAAATCGTAAACAATTGTTTTTCCTCCATTTTCGGCTTTTCGCCTGAGAGCAACCTGATAGACATGCTTATGAAGCCAGTCACAATTGTCACCGGCGCGACAGGCGCCATTGGAAAAGCCATTGCGCGACAAATGGCAGAAAATGGATATGAAGTCATTATGATCTGCCGGAACGCGCAAAAAGCTGAGGCGGCCAGAAAAGAAATTATACAAACTACAAAAAATCAAAATGTATTTGTTGAAATTGCCGATTTATCGAGACTATCCGGGATAAAATCCCTTGCCGCGCGAATGCAAGCTCCGGTGTTCTCCCTGATCAACAATGCTGCGGCAACTCCCATGTCCCGCGAAGAAACTGCCGATGGAATTTAAATGCAGTTTGCGGCTAACGTACTGAACTACTTTTGGATGAGCCTGGCTTTTCGCCCCCATTTAAAAAAAACAGCCTCGGACAATCGTAGCGCAAGAATTGTCAATGTGGCCAGTTTCTGGGCCG
>JAOUFE010000155.1 GCA_029858425.1 Spirochaetia bacterium
TTTGATTTTTCAAACCAGGGACAGTAAAAAAAACCCGGACAGATTATATATATATTTTTTATCCATTATGTCACATTTTTAAATGCTCCCAAACTCACGCAGGTAAATTAAAAAAATATTCGCCTTTCTCCGAAATTTTTATATAGGATGGCAGAATTCCCTATTTTTTATCCCAATTTACAGTAAAACCAAGTTGGTGCCGGTTTTTACCTGCGTGAGTTTGGGAGCATTCATTTTTACGCAATAGATTTCGTCATGGCAGCAGGATGCAAGAGAAAATATCAATGCGAAAAATTGCATTAAAATATTCACCGAGAATCGCTGGGGTTTCTGGCATGGTCAATCAGATTTACTGATTGACCCGATAATTGATTTATGAAGTTTTGAATCGGGATTGAGCCAGAAAAATGAATTTTGAAAGGGATAGAAACAATTTTCAGCGAATACTCAACCTGACATCGATTTTGCGTTATCCAAAGCAAAAAATATATACTTTTTGGGAAACCATGTTTGATTATAAGGTCGTATCTCCGGATAAAGAAGGAGGCGCGATTTTGCGCTATGGAAAGTTGCGCTGCAACAAGCCCGCCATTATTACTCCCGAAACCTTTGCTACAATATTTCAGGGTTTCTCCAATGAGGCAGTAGAGTTTGCCTCTGGCGAATATTCTGAAATGCTATCGCAAGTCAAAACGCTTGGTTACCAGATATTTCACGAATTTAAAGGCGAAGAAAAATATGCGGATAATGCACGGAATCTGGCAGAGCGCTTGAACAATGAGATTGAAAATAGTGATAAAATTACAGCAGTTCTTATGTCCCCAAATGATTTATGGGGATCGGCTTTGATGAAGGTAATGTTTGAGGTCATTCATAAATCGTTTCGCGGCAATATACATGATTTAAAAGAACGTGGTTTTTTTATGAGCGAAGAAGAAAGGCAAAAAAAGGAAATAGAGGTATTGTTTTCCGAAGCAAAGTCTGATTCACAATATATAAACGAACTTGCGGATAGATTAAAAGAATATGATTTGTTCGAAACATACGAGGATCTGTTTTTTCAGTTTTTCAGATAATTAAAGAGGTAATTAAAGCGCCTGTGGTTCTGAAATGGCGTAGCCCTGAACATAATCTACCCCAATTTGTCTCAGCATTTCCAGGATGTCCCTGTTTTCCACAAACTCCGCTATTGTTTTTATGTTTAGTGTTGCGCCAATGTGGTGTATGGCCTCAACCATGGCAAAGTCAATACTATCCTTGTCCATGTTCCGGATAAAGTTTCCGTCAATTTTCAGGAAATCCACGGGAAGGTTTTTCAGGTAATTAAAAGAAGATAATCCAGAACCAAAATCGTCGAGCGCAAACGAAAAGCCAGACATTTTTAATTCCCGCATAAATTCCCGGGCATAGGAAAAGTTGTCTATGGCGGCATTTTCCGTTATTTCAAAGCAAAACTGGTTTGCCCGCAGCTTATACTTTTCCAGACATTCAAGAATGTAAATGGATAATGATGTATCGTTTATAGAACTTCCCGACAGATTAATGCAATACACGACCGGATCAACATTAAGTTTGTTTCTCAGCGAGATGGTCTTGAATGTATTGAGTATAATCCATTTATCCAGATCCTGAATAATGTTGTATCGTTCCGCAGCGCCAATAAAGTTGGTGGGGAAAATCAGTTTTTCATCATCACCGATCATTCTGACGAGAATTTCCCGGTGAATTTTTAATTTGTTATTGGATGCAGGGATAATGTCATGAACATACAAGACAAACTTGTTCTCCTGAATGGCCTTTTTAATTTGCGATACCAATTGCATTTCTGCATGTCTCGTTTGATATTCCTGCTCTCCCCCGACGTAAATCTGTATGCGGTTTCGTCCCAGATCTTTGGCTGTATAACAGGCAATGTCAGCCATGCTCATAATGTGAGCAATACTGATACTGCTGGCATAAATCGGAACCATTCCGATACTTACACCCAGTTTATAGTTTTTCTTTCCCCAACGAAATTCATAGAGCTTTATTAAATTAAGTATTTGATTGGCTATGTGATCGGCCTCCTCAAGGGAGTGTTTTTTCAGTATTACTCCAAATTCATCGCCTCCAAGCCTTGCGAAAATGCAGTTTTCATTCAGCAGCATGGTAATTTTGGAAGACAATATTTTTAAAAGTTCATCGCCAGCGATATGCCCGCAAATATCGTTGATTAATTTAAACTGGTCCAGATCCAGATAAAGCATTACATGATCCGAATTTTCGGCAACAGCCAGCTCCAGGGTTTTAATTAAATGATCTTCAAATGCTCTGCGATTTAGGATGCCCGTCAATGGATCATGTTCTGCCTGCCATTTGAGTTTTTCTGCCATTACGCGCGCATGGGTAATGTCTTTTAGTACAGTAACAAAACCATTGATTAGGTTATCAGAAGTCCTCGTGGGATTCACAAGCACTTCAAGATAATGATTGTATCCGTGTTTTCCCTTCACATGTATATCATACAGCTTGACAGGGGCGTTATCTTTTTCGCCTCTTTCAAAAAGGCTGGAAATGGGCAGGCGTGTTTCATCATGATAAAATATTAGGATATCCTGGATGTATATTGTTGCATTATTCTCATTCAAACTTTGACCAATAGCAGCCAAAAAGCTTTGGGCGGTTTTATTAAAAAAAATGACTACTCCCTTTTTATCAGTTAATAGCACTCCATCTCCAATGGAGTTTAAGGCAACCAATACCTGATCATTTTTGTCGTAAGAGCTATCGGTTCGATCTGCGTTGTCCTGGGTGCCTAAGATCACTTCTATCTAATATAAAGGAATATTCTGTTTTGTCAACTTTTATAACATTTCTGAATTTCAAGTTCATGCCCAGGATCAAAGACCATTCATTTTTTAATTTTTTATTTCCAGTCTGGCTATGTCTTGATTTAAGTCTTTAGTTGTATGAATTCAAATAAATACATTAAAAATCCCGATATATTCCACACACTACTGGTTTGTGCGTTATCTCTGGCGCCGCTTCGTTTGATCTCGAATTTTTTTGGCAGGCTTGCAAGGCAGAAATCAGGCAAAATACTGCCATCGATAATCAGTATTTTTATCAGAACTTTAAGGATAAATATATCTGAGGCGCTCCTGGAACAGGAAAAATTTGAAACATTTAATGATTTTTTTTCGAGACGTTTGAAAAAAAACGCTCGGGAGATAGATTCAAACCCAAAATCTGTAGTTTCACCAGTAGACGGTACTATTTTGTCCTTTGGGTCTTTAAACAATAATATCATAATCGAAGCTAAAGGCACAGGCTCTAATATAGAAGATTTGCTGGTAATCGCTGGTTTTAAAAAAAGGTTTATTGGCGGCGATTACATTGTGATTTATCTCTCGCCCCGGGATTATCATCGTATCCATTCCCCGGTAGCAGGTAAAATCATGGGCTATTCACATATTCCCGGCAGGTTGTATCCTGTAAATCGGTTTGCCGTAAACAATATTGATCGTTTGTTCTCAACCAACGAGCGTATTGTCACGTACATCGAGTGTGACAATCATGTTTGTGCCCTCGTTAAAGTGGGGGCAACCAATGTTGGATCCATTCGATTGTCTTATAAAGATTCTGTTAGAACAAACCGTATTTATAGAAAAAAAACAACCGATATATTTATTAATACGATCCCGGTTAAAAAAGGTGACGAGGTCGCATGGTTTGAAATTGGTTCAACTGTTATTTTGCTTTTTGAAAAAGATATGGTGAGATTAAACAATCTTAAAATGGGCGAGCATATTTTGATGGGTACGCCTGTCGCAAAGTTAAGGTAAGAGGATATTCAGATGGAAAAAAAAGTGGGCATTGTTGGACTGGGGAAAATGGGGTCTGCTCTCGCAAGAACCCTTCATAAACACAGTTATGAAGTATTTGCCTATGATATTTCAGAGGTAAAACCAGGCAAAGGGATTCAAATGATGGAAACATACGGGGAATTATTGTCCAAAGAAATTCCTCTGCTGATAGCCGTAAAACCAGCTCAGGTTGCCGGGGTGTTAAAAGCCGTCAATGATAATCGATTGATTATCTCTGTTGCCGCAGGGATGCCCGTACGAAAATTAAAATCGGGCAGGAGCCCCGGTTGTCCGGTGATCCGGGTAATGCCCAATGCTCCATTTCTGGTCAATGAAGGTATGAGCGCATTATTCGCCTGTGAGGATTGTTCAGATGAATATCGGGAATTTGCTCTGGAGATATTTAAATGTGGCGGCGAAGCTTTTTTTATCAAGGACGAAGATATGATGCATGCCATAACAGGGTTGTCTGGCTCAGGTCCTGCCTTTGTGGAACTTTTTATTCAGGCGATGGAAGACTCTGGCGTTTTACTGGGGCTTCCCCGGGATATGGCTCGTATTTTGGCCGCGCAGACAGTACTGGGTAGCGCCAGACTCGTTCAAAGATCAGATCGTTCTCCCCAGGATTTAATTCATGACGTCACATCTCCAGGAGGTACAACCATCAGCGGTCTTGCCGTACTCAAGGATTTTTCTTTTGAGCGATCTGTGATTCGGGCTGTACGAAAGGCCGCAGAAAAATCCAGACAGATTGCGGAAGAATAACCGATGAATCTAATCGAAACCCGGCTTGTAAATTACATTAAAGAAAAGTCTCAGCCAAATGAAATACCCGGTATTGGTATGGGCGATGATGCGGCCTTTTTACTTCTTTCGTCCATGGAAGAAAGCAAACTGATCGTATCGACGGACTCCGTGGTAGAAAATGTTCACTTTAAAAGAGAGTGGGGGAGTTATGCCGATGTAGCCATTAAATTGATTGAGCGCACTTCATCGGATATTCTTGCCAAGGGTGGGCATCCACACTGGGCATTGTTAAACATGAATATTACCGGAGAGTTTGCAAAAGAGACTTCCTTGCATAGACAGTTTGTTGATACATTTTGTGAGAAGCTCAGGCAGCACAAGATTTCTCTTGTGGGTGGCGATGTTACCCGGTGTGCGGTGAATAGTTTTACCATGACCGTCCTTGGAAATGCCTCAATTTTTGTTCGACGAAAAAGCGATGAAATAAAAACAGGTGACCTCCTGGTAATACATGGAAAAATTGGAGGCAGCAGTCTTGCTTTGGAAGTATTTCAAAATGGTGGAATTCCCGAAAAAGAATTAGCTGCTTTCTATCTGCGTCCAGAAGCGTGTTGGGAAAATGTATGGCTCAAGGATCTGGACGCCCGGGTATCTATGGATCAATCGGACAGTCTGATGGAAACTCTCAACACAATAGCAGAAGAAAACATGATTGCTTTGACAATTCACCTTGAGAAAATCCCTCTTTCGGTAAAAATGCAGGAAGATGAGAATACGGCAGGCCAGATACTGAAGTCTTCTGAAGATCTTGCCATTCTGGCGAT
>JAOUFE010000154.1 GCA_029858425.1 Spirochaetia bacterium
GTCCTTGCCCAAAAAAATATTCATTCCTATGAAGATGCAATTAAACTCTACAGTAAAAAACGAGAGGAAATTTCAAAATATATAATATCCCATTCTCCCGATCATTACAGAACGCGGGATGCTCTTTTTGAAATGGGGCGAATCCATTGGGATATGGGCGTCAACCTGAACCTTGCCGATGAAAAAAAAACAGCCCTTGCCATATGGAAGTCTATTCCTGATGATACCAATACTTCAGATGAAAATTTTATTTTCAGGGACACGATACAAAAAATTTCTCCGCTCATTCAGAGTTTTGAACAAAATCAGAACTTGAACATGGTCGAAAGCCAAATTCAATCTATAATTCAAATGAGACAAAGCAAAAGACTGCAGGAAAAAGCCCAGCGTGAGGAAAAAATATTATGGCCCAAATAACGGGTTTCCAGGCCTGGAACGGATGGAAAAATAAACATGTTAGCAATATATTAGTTTTTGTCTTTTGCGGCCTTTACGATACCCTTGATGCCAAGTAATGCCTTGAGCAAATCATTCCAGAAAGAGGCTCCAAATGAGATAAGAACCGTCGTCAAAAGCCACCCAAATATTTTTGAAAGAATAGCCCATGCGCTATTGTTATACAGGGTGCAGAATTCGTTCCATTTGGTTCTACTCCAGCCAAGGATCATATCCTCGCTCTGCAAAATGCTCAATTGATCTTTCATTGCCTGGGACTCAAATGTCAGGTACATGGCATGAATATTTTCGGTTGTTTCCTCAACATGTTTTTTCAGGTTTTTTATACAATCCGTTTTATTCATGTCTGACGCGCCTGTTTCGCAGGTTTGCAAGGGGATTTCCCGAATTGCTTTAATCCGCGATCGTAACGCCTCGCTCTGTATACGCTCGTTATCTTTTTCCACACCCGCAAGAATTTTGTCGCGTTGATCCAGGAAATTGTGAATCAACCCGGGTGAAATATCATCTCTGGATTTTGCGATTTCATTTCCTGTACCAATGATTTCATTTAGCGCATTTGGGTTAAATTTTATTGAAATATTTTTGACCAGTTGTTCTGCTTTTTCAAGGGTATATTTTTTTACAACCGGATCGGATTGCATGGTCTTAAACATTTGCACAGCATCGGCGTTTATTCCAATAACAAATATCAGGGCAATTAAAAAATTCCATTTGGCTATGCTTACTGTGTAATGTTTTTCGAGATCTTTCAGCCAGTTGTCGATATTGTTGGTAAGCCGTATTTTAAATCTGTTGAGCTGTTCTTCAATTTCCACAAGATTCTGGAATGTTTTTTTCATTTCTTCCGGAGTGGCTTTTTTGGGGTCTTTTAAAAAAGCCCTGATAGCATGAACGGTTTTTTGTACTTCGGAAGGTTTAAACTGAATGACTCCCGACTGATTTTTCGGCACGCCTTTTTTTTGATCTTGCACGATTCCATCAACATCAGTTTCTGATTCTTCGTAGTTTTCTTTATTATTTTGTTCCGACAACAGAGAAAACTGACGAAACAATTTCATCGGTTCGAGAGCTTCAATGCGAACCAGGGTTTTTCGCAATTTATTGTACTCCTCGCTAAAGAGAAAATCATCGGAATTGCTGCTTTTTTCAAGGGAATCATAAACTGCGGCAAATATTTCGCGCAGGGTATTCAGGTCGCCCCAAAGCTGTTCCACCTGTTTGGCAAAACTTTGAAAGCGATCCAGAACAGATCCGATTTTATTTTTCTTTAAAAATCTCCCTGCCATCGTATTCATTTTTTCTTTAAAATTATCCTTCCTGACCCCCGCATTGAAATTTTCTTTATATAATATTTTTAAAAAATACTGGTAGCTTTGCCATCTGAGACCAAACATATTTTTTACAAATTCAACAAGAATTTGATTGGCAATGGACAGTCCCGCCACAACGGATATATATGCGATTATGATATCAAGGGTGTTTTCCATAATTTACTCGTAATGTTTCATAATATCCTGAATCGAATCAGATTTTCCTTCAATTTTATAATAAAATTCTTTTTTGTCGTGATCGATACCAAAGATCATTTTGAAGGGTTCGGAGTTTTCATGAATGTCGATATACATGGGCTTCATTTGCCAGACATTGTTTGCGCGCTTGTATTCCGGCATCTCGCTTTCCGGACTTTCTTCAAGATACCATCGCTCCGCCATAAACAAATAGCGGCCGGGTGCAAGATGCAGTTCCAGTTTTTTCTTTTGAAAAAACAGTCCGGAAGTGGTTTTTGCTGCCAGCTCTTTGTCGATAAATATTTTATAATATACCTGAATGTCTTCTTCCGGATTTGCGGAACCCTTGTCTTGTGATTCAAAAAAAACATTCTCCATATCAGGATTTTTTGGGGAATCCTTTTTTTTAGAAAGGGAGTCGCATCCGGATATTGCAATCGCTATAACAAGAATAAATAATCTTTTTAATTTGTTTTCCATGGCTTTACTCGCTCGCCTTTATCTCAAGGCGGTAGAGACTTTTATATAACGCTTGACCCGCATTTTCACACCGGACAAGAATGTAACTTCCCGGATCAAGAATGGTCTGGAAAAAAATATTTTCGCCGGATCTTGACGCTGTTTTTCCCTCGGTTTTTATTCCCTTGGAGTCAAGAATGGAAACATTCATCTCGCAATTCAGGGGGCTTTCCAGATCAATATTGTATTTGCCCTGGGCGCCAGCCTTAATTCGATAATAATCAATATCATTTGAAGGATTTATATGTCCTTCAAATGTTTCATTTGTGGATATTGAATTCGCGGTATTTCTGGTATTGTTTGGCTCCCTTTCCTGATTTGCAGCAACAGGGGAGGTCAATGCGTTCAGGACGTATGCTCCGGTTCCGCTCTGGTTCTTATGGGAGAGCTTTAAATATACAGTCTCCAGAGGTTTGATATACCACGCCGCAATTCCTTCGCTGACGCCTTCTCCACCATCGTCAAAAACAATCGGCAGGGATTTAATTTGGGGAAATAATTCCAGCCTGATATCATCATCGGATGCCGGTGCAACCTCTATGGACAGATTTACAGGCTCCAATGTCTCATTAAAATATTTATAATAATCAACATCCTGACGGTTTGAAAAATCTCCGAAAATTTGATTTGTTTTTATTGGGGTGGCCTCTCTGATGACATCATTTGGTTCGAGTTCATACTTGTCTTCGTATAACTGAGCGGTTGCCTGCAACTCATAATACCTCGCATCTGAAGTTTTAGAATCCTTGGAGTTCACGCTAAAATACATTCTGGTTGGACCAAACACTCCATATGAAAAAATATTCTCCTTGCCGCCCACAGCGGTGTCGTCTACGGTTAACAAAGTATCGCCATTGCCGGCATATAGCCGCAATACGGCATCAATACCCGGAGTTCCGGAAAGCGATGTTGAAAGTCTGTATTTTTGCGCTTTGGGAAGATCAATATAAAAAAAATCCTTCTCAATAGAATTATTGGCTAATGCATTGTTGTAATAGCCCCTCGCCATATTTCCAAATATTGGATTGGCCTGTTCAAGGGTATCATTTGCCTCTATTTCCATTGATGGGAGAGGAGTCTGGATTTCATACTGGAATTCATAATTTATATGAATATATTTTTCATCATTTGCAGGCTGCATTGGCCTTAAAGCAATAATTACGCCGGGGCTGTCGATAAAAAAAGGTCCAAATTTTTCATATAACGAACTTTTATTATCATTTACCTGTTTATATGGATATGTCTCATCCATATGGGAAAAAAGTATTTCAGAGTCAACTCCCTTGACCGCGCTTAACCGGCCAGTTATCATCGCAGGGTGATTGACGGCAATATATACATAGTCGATATCTGTCCCTGCTTTGGAATAAAATGATCCGATGAATTTTTGTGATGGTTTTAATTTGTCGGCGCCATAGGGATAATTATTGTCGGGCTCCTTTTCATGGACAGAACGCGCACAATGTAAACCTGAAATCAAAAAAGGTAAAACAAGCAATAAAATGGCTTCTTTTTTTAAAGCGCGCATGAAACCAGAGATTATTTAATTTTGATATAGTCAACCCGATTATGATTCCCGGAGGACATACGGCTTTGATTAGAGCTCGACGCTCAAAGAAATGCGGGCATCAATATTTCCAGAAATGATTGTCCGTTTACCTTTTCGAATCTTTCGGGTCGAATCTTCCGGGCTTATTGAAACCAGTTTTCTAAAAATATGTTAAATCTTCCCGGGTTTCCGACATCGCCTCATCATTGATAAATCCTTCAAGGGTAAAAATTTCCACATCGTGCACCTTGCCTCGAATGCCCTTTACCACCACACGACGGCATTTCAAGCGCTCTTTTACGGCATTGCGCGTAACCCCATCAATCAGAATATTGACGCTTGTTTTTTTGGTTAGATTTTGCAACCGGCTGGCCGTATTGACCACATCTCCAATAACCGTGTACTCCATTCTTCGATATGAACCAATGTTGCCGGCAAATACTTCGCCTGTGGTTATCCCAATTCCGATTTTAATGTCATCCTCAAGGTAGGAAGGCCTTACTTTATTAAAAAAATCAATAGTATTGGATATGGCCAGTGCACATTTAACCGCATTGTATGCGTCTTTCTCGGAATTAAAGGGACAACCAAAAGTTGCCAGAATGGCATCCCCGATAAGTTTGTTTACAGACCCTTCATGGCTTAAAATCAAATCCATCACGTCTGTAAAAATCAGATTTAAAAGGTCGGCTACAAGATTTGGTTTAAGTTTTTCGCTTATACTCGTAAAATTGCGTATATCAAAAAATAAAATAGAGGCCACAAGATTTTCGCCGCTGAGACGGGTGGTCTCCTGATTTTCTACGATTTTGGTAACCACATCATCCGAAAAATAATGCGACAATATTTCTTTTTCTGCCAACAATTTACGGTTCAAAATATCGAGCGCCACACGATTGTTTTTCCGATCCACCAGTTGACGCAGCTTTAGCGCCAGCTCTGATGTACGTACTGGTTTATAAATGAAGTCATCTGCCTGCTTCAAGAGCCCTATAATTGTTGTATCTTCCGATGTATCGGCAGACATCATCACTATAATCGTATACTCAAGACCCGGAGCAGACTTGATATCTTCGAGAATATCAAATCCGTTTTTTAGAGGAAGATAAACATCCAGAAGCATAATATCGGGTTTCCAGGAAAGCGCTGTCTGAAAGCCTTTTTCGCCATCCTGTTCAGACCTTACATTATACCCAAGCTTTTGAAAGAATTCCGTCAGAATCAGAGCCTGGACTTCGTCATCTTCAATGACAAGAATTTTCTCGCTTTCCGGGTTTTCATTATTTTTTTCCACGCTCAAGATTGTATCTCCATTAACGGGAAATCAAAAAACAATAATTTGGCATCAAGCGAAGCGCCCCAAAACTGCGCAAGTTTAAAT
>JAOUFE010000156.1 GCA_029858425.1 Spirochaetia bacterium
ATTCTTTTATTGAATTCCCCCAGGTTCTGGCAGACGACTACGGGAATTCAAGATTTTCCAGTTTTAGGGCATACAAAACGTCTGTGGGTGTGACATTAAACAATATTGAAGACGCTATTTCTTTCAATAATTATCATGAGGGTGTTCATGCCGGCATCATTCAATCCATAATGAAATTTATATAGAGACAAAGCTCCTGGGCAAGAACTTCGATATTCATGTCAGAATATAAAATGTGCGTTTTTGGGGCTGTCAAGAAAGAAAAAATATCACAAGGGAGTACACCGAACGCACGAGAAAATACGAAAAAAATGCGTTTGCAGGCGTTAGTTCATCAAAATCTCCGTGTTCTCCGTGTTCTCCGTGCCATCTCCGCGGTGAACTTCTGACTTTTTGGGCAATCCCCAAAACTGCGTCAGTCTAAATCATTCTGACCAAGTTTCGAATTCCCGCCCAGGCTCCGAGGCTCCGAAGGTTTGGCGGATTTTTAAAAAAGTTCTTGAAGCAGCGAATAACCGGAAAATTTATGTACCCATGACGGAATCAGGTATAGTAAAAGGAAGGGAAAGCTTTTTATTTGAGCTTGACGATGTCATTGAATCCCGGCGCAATGCAAATTCTGATATATCCTATACTTCAAAGTTATTAAATGGCGATATAAACAGGCTCCTGCAAAAGGTGGGAGAAGAATCCATCGAATACATACTTGAAGCGACACGGGGAAATAAAGTGAAGGTAGTATCGGAAGCGGCAGATTTACTTTACCATTTTATGGTTTCGTTGCATGGCTTGAATTTGACCTTGAAAGATATTCAGGAAGAGTTAAAAAACAGACATAATGTAAAATAAAAATGAGCGTAGCCAGGAAAAATAAAAAAGATACTAAAACTATAAGATATAAACTTCTTTCTTTTCTTGCAGATAAAGAAAATAAAATTGAAACAAGTAACCGGGTTGTAATCGTTGGCGCCGGTCAGGTGGGATTGCATATCATGGAGCGGCTTTCCGGAGAGGGGTATGATATTATCCTGATTGATGGAAGCGAAGAAATGCTGTCTAAATCCCGCGAAATTGCCAATGTTGCTACTATCGTAGGTAATGGCTGTGATCCTGAAATATATTCTGAAATTAAACTAAACAGAAAAGATGTATTTCTTGCAGTAACAGACTCCGACGAAACAAACCTTGTTGCATGCAATATTGCGCAAACCTATGGTTGTCGTACAAAAATAGCGAGGGTGCGCCAGCCTTTTTACAGATCCATTGAAAACACAAATCTGAATTCCGAGTTCTGGGAAAAAATGGGCGTTCAGGTCTTGTTTAATCAGGATTGGCTTACAATAAATGAAATTCAACATTTGATCGATAATCCAGGGACAATTGATACTGTATTTTTGAACAAAGATACGGTACAAATAGCCGCATATAAGGTAAAGCCTGGCTCACTAATGACAGGAAGACGCCTAATTGGATTGCGCGATGTGCCGCTTTTTGAAAATATACTGGTAGTTGCCGTGAACTCCTTTGAAGCTCGCCCGGAGAAGCCCTCTTTTTCAGGTAGCCTGAAAAAAAAATTTAATCTTTCGGAAGAAGTTAATTCCAGAACAATAATACCCAAAGGCGACTATAAAATCAGCGAGGGGGATCTGCTCTATCTTGCCGGTGTCCGTTCCAATTTTAGCGGAATAGGTACGTTATTTGGACCGAATCTGATAAAGGATTTTACAAAAATATTTATTCTTGGAGGATCCATTTTATCCCGTCAGCTCGCCGAACACCTTTTAAGAACCTATCCTAAAAAAAAGATATTTTTAATGGAGTCGATCAAGAAAGATGCATTTATGGTGTCGGAATCCCTGGATTCAAGGATTCACGTTTTATTGACTTCTCCGCATGATATGGACAGCTTGATGAATGAAGGTCTCGACAAGTTTAGTATATATATTGCCGCCAGCAAAGACGAGGATGATAATGTACTTTCCTGTTTGCTTGCGAAGGAAAAATCAATGGCAAGAACTATTTCCATTGTCCAGAGCAATACCTACAGCCGCCTCGTAAAATATCTGGATATTGACGCCATTGTTAGTCCAAAGTCATTGTTGGTAGAAGATGTTTTGAGAGCTCTGCGCCACAACGTCTACGATGTTTTATCCGCCAAGGAACACGATGCTGAGATCCTGGAGTTCGTTGTTCCTGAGTCATGCGCGCTTGTAAATCAGCGATTGCGGGAATTCCGGTTTCCTGGAAATGCAATTATTGCGTTTGTATTTCGCGGCGAAGAAATTATTATTCCCCGGGGAGAAGTTGTTGTAAAGGCTGGCGATCACCTTGTTATTTTTTCCCTGAAATCTGCCATTGAAGAAGTTTTGAATATTTTTCAGGGTAAGTAGATGAAATATAAAATTGTCTCATCAATTCTGGGAATATTTCTGATGATTTTATCTTTTTTTCTTTCCTTGTTTTTTTTAATTTCAATTATTATATATCCTGAAGAGGCTCAGGGATGGGCGTTTTTAAAAAGTTTTTTGATCGTCAGTATTTTCGGGCTGGTATTATTTCTTTTGGCGGGAAAATTCAAAGAAGATGATGTTTCCTATAAAGAGGTTTTTGCTGTTATTGGCATTGGGTGGATCATTATTTCTTTTTTTGGGGCTCTCCCGGGTTATTTTTCCGGAGACATCCCTTATTTTACCGACGCATATTTTGAAAGCATGAGCGGATTTACCACCACCGGAGCATCGATTCTTGAAAACGTTGAGTCTTTTGGAAAAACGGTTTTATTATGGCGATCTTTTACCCACTGGTTGGGAGGGATGGGCTTTATTATTCTTTCTCTGGCAATATTGCCGGCTCTTGGTATCGGGGGTATGCAGTTGTACATAGCCGAAGTACCCGGATCGTCATCCAGTAAACTGGTTCCGCGCATTGGTCAAACCGCGCAAATGTTGTATATAGTTTTTATTTTGATCTCTCTTGCTGAAGTTATGTCTCTGCGACTGGCTGGTATGAGCTGGTTTGAATCTTTTTGCCATTCCTTTGGGACAATGGGTACAGGAGGTTTTTCTCCCTTAAATGATTCCATTGGCCAGTACGCCAAGACCGGAATCAGCCATGCATGGTTATTCGAGATTATAATTTGCATATTCATGTTTATTGCGGGTTCTAACTTTTCTCTGCATTCGCGCGCATTGAAAGGCAACTTGAAAGTGTATCTGCATGATCCGGAATTCAAGTTTTATGTTTTATTAATAATAT
Source organism: Spirochaetia bacterium (assembly GCA_029858425.1). Taxonomy (GTDB): domain Bacteria; phylum Spirochaetota; class Leptospiria; order Turneriellales; family JAOUFE01; genus JAOUFE01. The sequence continues at coordinate 3,256 of JAOUFE010000156.1, forward strand.
TTGCGGTTGTTTCAATCTCATGTGACTTGTTTATGAGAGGCATATACGCCAGTTTTCTTGATAACATTCGCTATGCCGGATTTTCGGTGGTTTCTATTGTTTCAACTACCGGATTTGTGACCGCAGATTTCAATACATGGCCGGAGTACTCAAAATACCTTTTGTTTTTTTTAACCCTCATTGGAGCAAGCGCAGGCTCGGCGGGAGGTGGAATAAAAATTTTAAGAATAATGACTCTGGTTAAACAGGGTCTTGCCGAAATCAGTCACATCGTGCATCCAAAAAAAATATACGTTATTCGCTTTGGGAATCATTATATTTCAAGAGAAGTTTTATATTCCATGAATACATTTATGATTTTATATATGGCTTGTTATGTACTTGGAATTCTTGCCCTGTCCTTTACCGGTCTGGATATGCAGACCATTGCTACAATGGTGGCAGCATGTTTTTCAAACGTAGGAACCGGATTTGGGAAAGTTGGACCAACCCATAATTTTGGATTTTTGCCGGACTATGCAAAATGGATATTGAGCTGCATGATGGTGCTGGGCAGGCTGGAAATTTTTCCGATTCTGGTTTTAAGTTTGCCTGGAACATGGACGAAATAATAGATGAGGAAACAAAGGGTTTTGAGAATCCGCAATTAAATTAAAGGAATATCTATGGCTGTTTTAAAATTTGTGCATGTAATGAAGAGAATTGAGACTCTCCAAAGAGATATTTCAGAGATTCATGCTCTCGCGCATGAAATCAATCCCGACCGCGATTACAGCATTCCGGTGAAAATATCTCTGGAACAGCAGGTAAATCAGCTTCTCAATGAAAAAACAAAATTAATGGAAGTCCGGATTGATAATGTTTCGGAATCCATGCTCGACAGGAAAAAAAATATACCTGGAGAATTGGTTGCGGCAAGGCCTGCAATTTCATTTGACATGATCGAGAAGCAATATTATGAATTTTTAAGGTTCAAGCGAAGCAATTATTCCACCGAAACACAGATCAGCTCCGATGCAATAAAAACCCAGCCGTTGTCTACCGTGGTGGCCGAGACGAAAGAAGCAAAAAATATTCCCTCGCTGGCAGAGAAGAGTTTGATAAAACCGGATGCATCCATGAGAGATGACGAGAAATCTTTTATCAAAAGAAGGGAAGATATTTTAAAAAACCTGCCTCCTCTTGAGTATTAATTTTATTGTTAAAGCGGGGATTTTGAATCCCGGTTTGAAAACCGGTTATTGGATATTCCAGCCCACGCCCCGCAACCGTGTGCGGGGCGTCCATTCCTGCGAATGAATATTGTTTTACAGGCTGTTTAAAATAGTACCCAGATCGCCTACTACCGTGTCGTGAAACAAACCATCTGTTCCGGTATATCCGGAAACATGTCTCAAATTGTTTTTTACAACAGGGCTTTCAACTTTCCATTGCAAACCGTTTACCGAAGTAATGATCGTTCCAAGATCGCCTGCGGCGATAAACCGCGAGCCATCCCAGGCCACATCATTTAATGTGTTTAAATTTGCGTGGGGAACGCCGTTAAAATTTGCGCCATTATCTGTTGAAAGATATGTTGCGCCTTTTGCGCCAACGACCACAATTATTGATCCGTTACCCGCTGCTCCATAAAGAGGAGGTCTGGCCGCCAGACTTCTGGAGACAGTCCAGCTTACACCGTCAACAGAAGTGCAAATTGTACCCTGATTTCCGGCAGCTACGAATACAGATCCTGTCCACTTAACGCTGCGATAGTTTTCCGCCGTTGGCATAACACTTGAATACCACGTTGCTCCCTCTTTTGAATACAAACTCGTGCCGGCATCGCCGACGACCACGATGAGACCTCCATTAGCAACGCTGTTCAAGTTACCGGTGGTCGTCTGCCGAGCACCCGACCATATCCTTCCTTTGACTGTTGTTGTCGAATACAGGATAACCCCGGAATCGCCAACGGCCACATACTCTCCCCTGGAAGTATTCGTCACACTATTGATGTTACTGCCGGACAGTACAAATTCAGAGAACCAGTTTATACCATCCTGAGATGATATAAGAAGTCCATTATTTCCCGTAACCATTTTTTCACGGCCATTATCCGTTACTCCTGTAAGCAAGTTTG
>JAOUFE010000033.1 GCA_029858425.1 Spirochaetia bacterium
TTATGAGTTACGTCAGGGATCGATTGGAGGACAACAATAAAATACCGAGATTAACAGAATTGATGCGACTTAAAGCAAAAACTATTTCTGCAAATACCCCCGTTTTTTGAGCAGTTACATTAAAAAAATATTTGAAAAAAATAATATACGGAATGAATTCCCGGAAAAATCAGGCTTTGTATAAAAATTTACCAATGACTTGTAAAATAACAAGCAAGGATATAAATATGTCACAAAAAATACCCAAGATCATCTACACGGAAATTGACGAAGCTCCGGCGCTGGCCACATATTCGCTATTGCCTGTAATAAAAGCTTTTACGAAAGCCGCCGGCGTTGCTGTTGAAACAAGAGACATTTCTCTTGCTGGCCGCATTATTGCAAATTTTCCCGAAAACCTGACAGAAAGCCAGAAAATCCCCGATTACCTTTCGGAACTTGGCGCTCTGGCAAATACACCGGAAGCCAACATTATCAAGTTGCCCAATATTAGCGCGTCTATACCTCAATTGAAGGAAGCCATAAAAGAGTTGCAATCGCAGGGTTATAAAGTCCCCAATTTCCCGGAAGATCCGGAAAATGATGTTGAGAAAGAGATCAAGACTCGATACGGCAAGGTTCTCGGAAGCGCTGTAAACCCCGTCTTGCGCGAAGGTAATTCGGATCGTCGCGCCGCTGCCTCAGTAAAACATTTTGCCCAAAAAAATCCGCATAAATTAGCCGCCTGGAGCCCAGATTCAAAAGCCCATGTTGCCCACATGGAAAGCGGCGATTTCTACGGCAGCGAGAAATCGACAGTAGTTCAAGATGCGACCACGGTAAAAATCGAATACGCCGGAAAAGACGGCAAAATTGTTGTCCTAAGGGAAAAAACGACATTAAGCAAAGGCGAGGTAATTGATACTTCTGTAATGAATGTTCGATCATTGCGGACGTTTTTTGAAAAGCAAATTGATGATGCTAAAAAAAGCGGCATACTGCTTTCGCTGCATCTGAAAGCCACCATGATGAAAATATCTGATCCAATCATGTTTGGTCATGCTGTAACCGTTTTTTACAAGGATGTTTTTGAAAAACACGCAACTGTATTAAAAGAACTGGGCGTCAACGTGAACAACGGTCTGGGCGATCTTTACGCAAAAATTCAAAAATTGACCGAAGCGCAAAGGCACGAGATTGAAGCCGACATTCAGGCTGTTTATAAAAACCGGCCCGAATTGGCCATGGTGGATTCTGCCAAAGGTATCACCAATCTTCATGTTCCAAATGATATTATCATCGATGCTTCGATGCCGGTGGTTATCCGGGAAGGCGGCAAAATGTGGGGTACCGATGGAAAACTCCATGACACAAAAGCCATGATCCCGGACAGATGCTACTCAACCATGTACCAGGAAATGATTGCCGACTGTCAAAAGCACGGCGCCTTTAATGTCACCAGCATGGGCAGCGTACCCAACGTTGGTTTAATGGCTCAAAAGGCTGAAGAATATGGATCACACGACAAAACTTTTACCGCACCGGGAAACGGTAGTATTCGCGTTGTGAATGCATCCGGCGTCACCCTGCTTGAACAAAATGTTGAAGAAGGCGACATTTTTAGAATGTGCCAGACCAAAGACGCGCCGATCCAGGACTGGGTAAAGCTGGCTGTCAATCGCGCAAAGGCAACCGGGTCGCCGGCTATCTTCTGGCTCGACAAAAAGCGCGCACACGATGCACAAATAATTGAAAAAGTCAATGTCTACCTGAAAAACCACGATACGAAAGGTCTCGATATTCAAATAAAGACGCCTGTTGAAGCCATGAGATTTTCTCTGGAGCGTATCAGAAAAGGCCAGGACACCATTTCAGTAACCGGAAATGTTCTTCGAGATTACTTAACCGATTTATTCCCCATCCTTGAACTGGGAACAAGCGCCAAAATGCTCTCGATTGTTCCTTTAATGGCCGGCGGCGGAATGTTTGAAACTGGCGCAGGCGGGTCTGCTCCAAAACATGTTCAACAGTTTCAACAGGAAGGGTATTTGCGATGGGACTCTCTTGGTGAATTTCTTGCGCTTGTGCCGTCTCTGGAACACATTGGTCATTTTGCCGGCAACAAAAAAGCGCTGGTTTTATCAGAAACCCTGGATCAGGCAACAGGAAAAATCATGGATAACAACAAGTCACCGGCTCGAAAAGTTGGCGAAATCGACAATCGCGGAAGCCATTATTATCTGGCGCTATACTGGGCACAGGCTCTTGCCGCACAAACTAAAGATACAGAACTTCAATCGCATTTTTCAAAGGTGGCAAAAAAGCTTGCCGACAATGAATCAAAAATTAACGAGGAATTAATTGCTGCGCAGGGAAAACCGGTAGACATGGGAGGCTATTACCACCCCAACAAAGCTAAAACAGAAAAAGCCATGCGCCCCAGCGCAACGCTCAATGCCATAATTGACGCGATCTAAGGACTTCCTCCATCATGCCGGGAAGAATATGAATTTCCCGGCATTTTAAAATTGAATATGCCGCATTAAAAGTTATCGATGCTTGACTGGCCATGTTTTAAACGCAATGGCATTTTTACCATTTTTCTCAACCGCATACATAAGTTTATCCGTAAAATCAATTAAATTCTCAAGGGATAATCGGGCTTCCAGAAAAGTTACGACGCCGATGCTAAATGTAATGTCCCATTTGTTTTTGGAGGTTAACCCGGTTAGAAAATCCAGAATTTTCTCCAGACTCCGTTTTACTTCCTTTGTATTGGTTTCCAGGAAAATTATGGCAAATTCATCGCCGCCGAGTCTTGCGACGGTATCTACATTACGAATATGAGTTTTGATTGTAGCGGCAATCTCTTTAAGCGCAAGATCGCCTGTCACATGCCCCTGGTATCATTTAGATTTTTAAAATTATCGATATCAATGTTGGCAACAGAGAACAGAGACTTAAATCGCCGACTTCGATTTATTTCTGATTGCAAAGCTTCATTGAACATTCGCCGGTTAGCGGATCTTTTTCGACAAATTCAGCCATGTTTTGGTATAAAATTTTATATTATTAAACAAAATGGAAAAAGTAATAAAAAAGCCAAGCGGTTATTTGTACACCTTTCCCTTTGTTTGATATCCATTACATAAGAAAGGAAATATCCATATTGGGGCAAGACTTATATCGGAGGGCTTTGAAGTTCACACAGGAGCGATGAAAGCAGCTTCCCGCAACAATATCCTGATAGGGCGAAAACGGCAAAATCTCTTGCTTTATGGCCGACGAATTCAAAGCGCAAACACAATTCAGAATTTGGTTTACGCATTAATCAACTGCACGAGTCTGGGCGTATGGATCAAGATTTGCTGAATATACTTGTTTGCCCAAAAACAAAAAAAAAATTGATAATGGCGGGTTCAGAAATCCTGGAGTCTGTCAACAAGAAAGTCCAATCCGGCAAATGTACCGATATTGGGGGCGATCCTGTTTCCAACACGGTTTCAGAAGGTTTGTACCAGCCAGATGATAAGATTTTTTATATGATCCGCGACGGTATTCCGCTTTTAATTTATGAAAATGGCATTAAAATTGGATGAACCAGCTTCTCGATCATATTGAAAGTCCGGACGATTTAAAGAAATTGTCTATTTCCGATCTGCCGCAATTGTGCGATGAAATACGCGGTTTTATGCTCCATACTTTAAGCCAGATTGGCGGTCATCTCTCTTCCAATCTTGGAACCATAGAGCTTACGGTAGCTCTGCATTATGTATTTAACTCGCCCATAGACAGGCTTGTATGGGATGTCGGGCATCAGACATACACACACAAAATTTTAACCGGCAGAAAAAACCAGCTCCATACGCTTCGCAAGACCAATGGCCTGAGCGGTTTCCCCAAACGGGAAGAATCGCCTCACGATTTATACAATGCCGGACATGCCGGCAACAGCATCAGCCTTGCCATGGGAGAAGCCGTTGCCCGCGACTTGCAAGCAAAATCAAAAAACAGGTTTTCTGTAATAAGCATCATCGGGGATTCTTCCATTGCAACAGGTATGGCCTTTGAAGCCATGAACCACGCAGGGCATTTAAAAAATCCGTTTCTGGTGGTGCTAAACGATAACGAAATGAGTATTTCCAACAGCGTGGGCGCCCTCAGCTATGTACTTACATCCATGATTAATACACGGTTATACAGAGGATGGTCAAGACGGTGTTATAAAATTGTCCGCATGCTGCCGCTCGGAATTATTTTTGAAAGATTGTGGATGAGGTTTGGAAGCAGCATGAAATCCATCATTACCGATCACCAGTTTTTCGAGGAACTTGGTTTTCGATACCTTGGACCTCTGGATGGGCACGATGTAATAAAACTGGTTCATATGCTCGACAAACTGAAAAATCTTGAAACGCCCACTTTGTTGCATGTTGTGACCCGCAAGGGCAAAGGTTACAAACAGGCCGAAGAAAACCCTACATTATACCACGGTGTTGCGCCGTTTGAACAAAGCACAGGTCTAATAAGGGTAAATGTTCAAGAGCGCGCCATAAGCGAAATCGTCGGCGAAACCCTGGCAGCGCTGGCTCAAACGGATCAGCAAATTTGTGTTATCACACCCGCCATGAAAGAAGGATCCGGCTTGACATCTTTTGCAGATTCCTTTCCTCATCGTTTTTTTGATACCGGAATTTCAGAGCAGCATGCAACCACATTTTCTGCCGCGCTGGCCAGATCCGGTTTCAAACCATTTTTGTGTATTTATTCCACTTTTTTACAAAGAAGCTATGACCAGTTGATACATGACATCGCGCTAATGAATGTACCCGTCCGACTCATTATAGACCGCGCCGGTGTGGTGGGCGGCGATGGCGAAACCCACCAGGGATTGCTGGACATATCCTATATGTATCCGATCCCCAATTTGCATATGCTCAGCCCTTCCAACCCTGAAGAATTGATAGAAATGCTTGTATTTGCAAGCAGCTATACCAGCGGTCCGATTTCCATTCGTTTTCCCAAAAGGCAAATCTTGGATGATTTTCTAAAATCTGTAAAAACCATGAATTTAAAACCTGTTAAAAAAATAACATCAAAGGTTCTGCGGAAAGGGGTTGACCTCGTCATTTTTGCCGAAGGCTTTATGGCGCAAACCGCAACCGATGCGGCTGCAATTCTACAAAACCAGGGGATCTCTGCCGAAGTGGTGGCGCTCAGAAGCATTAAACCGCTAAATATTTCTACCTTGAGCAAATCCTTAAACGGAAAACGCTTTGCGTTCTCGATCGAAGATCACTACCAGGCTGGAGGCGTGGGTAGCATTATCGAAAGCGAGCTGTCGCAGAAGCTAAAAGGCGTGTCTTTTCATAAATTTGGCTATCCCGATAAATTTATCGGGCACGGCACTATTTCCGACATCCAGAAAAAACACCGCCTTGATGCTGTATCCATTGCTACCGTTATAAAGCAAATCATTCAAGAATGAACGTGGGGTAGGCCAGGATCTAACCGCAGAGATGCCAAGCGCCCAGGCAGGAGCTCGAAATTCAGTCAAAATGATTGAAAATGCGTGTTTTTGCATAGGGGCTTAAGATCCTGCAAAACAACAAACAAAAATTTGTCGTATCGAAATGTTAAGTATAAATTGGTGTTGATATTCATAATGGGTGCAGAACACCCAATCACACAGGAGATTGATAAATGCTTGGATTTGACCCTTTGTATTTCATTTTAATTGCCCCGGCTTTTCTGTTTTCCATCATTGCTTCGTTTATGGTGAAAAGCAGTTTCAACAAATACTCGAAAGTCGCGACACTAAACGGGATGAGCGGAGCCGATGCCGCTGCAGCTGTTTTGCGTGCCGGCGCTGTTACCGATGTGCGTATTGAACGAGTCGACGGATTTCTTTCCGATCATTACGATCCGGCTCAAAAAGTTTTACGCCTTTCGCCCAGCGTTTATGATAGCCGCTCGATTGCCGCAGTTGGAGTTGGCGCCCACGAAGCCGGACATGCCATTCAACACAAAAATAAATATCCGATGCTGATGTTTCGCACATCCATGGTTCCCATGGCCTCCATTGGCAGCAATCTCAGCTGGTTTATCCTTTTTGCCGGTTTTATTTTTCACCTTACCAATCTTGTTTACGTTGGCATATTTCTTTTTGGAGCCGTTGTAGTTTTTCAATTGATTACTTTGCCCGTGGAAATTAATGCCTCAGCAAGAGCCAAACAGCTTTTATGGGATACCGGTATCATTTCATCAACGTCCGAAAAAAATGGCGTTGCCGCAGTTTTAAACTCAGCCGCTTTAACCTATGTGGCAGCTGCTGTAAGCGCTGTTTTGACCCTGATTTATTATTTAATCCGCGCCGGGATACTTGGCGGATCGTCAAACGACCGCTAAAAATTCAGATTCGGCAGGGGTGATAAAATTAATTCCCCTGCTGATCTTTATTTAATTTTACAACATCCATTTTATGAACAAGATATCGGAGTTCAACCGGCGAAACAAGTTTAATCCTTACCTTGTTTTTTGTATTGTTTTTGTATGGTATTAACGGAATCAATATTCCGCTTTTAAAAGCCTTGATCAAGTCTCCTCCCTGGTTTCTCAGCAATGCCAGCGAACGGTAAAACCCTTTATTGCCGCGATGGATCAGCGTATGTAATTTATCAATATCGTCCTTCATATGAGAAAAATGCTCGTACAGATAATCCCATATGGGTACAGGATTTTCCGGGATCAGAGATCTCAAATCCCTGCTTTTCCATGGAGCTGAATCTCCCTCGCGCGTGAAGGCAAATGGACTTTTCAGAATTTTTCCCCGGTCTGGAATAATATTTTGAAGACTGCCTATATTTCGCATATGCTCGCCAAGCCAGATATATAGAACCAGCCCCATATCGAGCGCATTGTTTTCAAACGACAAAGCAACCTGCCCTTCCAGAGAACCGCCCATTAACGAGGCAAAATATTTTTGTTCCTTAATCTTTAAACGATAAACAAGGCTAAACAAATAATTCTCTTTGAAAAATATTTCCTCCTGCATGAGCAGCTTTACAATTTCCAGAGGAACAAATATCCCGGAAACAGGATGCGCAAAAAGCCACGGGATTTTTTTCTCCATACTTTCCGTGATTTCATTTGTATATGGAAGATAACCAAAATTTAACAATAGCTCCCTAACCATGTCCTTTTCGGCCTTGTTTAAAATGGCGTATTGATTTTGAAAATTATAATTCCTGGAAAGATGCCGCCACAACCAGCGCACATTATTTTGACAGGCTGCCTGAAAATCAGCAACAAGAAACCCTGTTTTTCTTGAAAAATATTGCAAATATTTTGGACTGGCGCTGTATATAATCTCGGTTAAGGCAAACATGGATATACATCAATTGCAGATGAACTTAAACCTGCTCTCCAATATCCAGTCTATAATGGAGTTTTGAAAAGTCATTTGTTTTTTTCAGGGAATCAATAAAATCATATACCTTTTTGCGGGCTATCGATGGTTCTTTGTCAAAGCCAACAATATTTGCGATTCTGCCTCCGCTGGAAACAATTTGGCCATTTTCCATTTTTGTCCCGGCATGCACGATGTGTACATTTTCCGGCATTTTTTCCGGAAATTGCAAAGGAAGATTGCGAACATAATCTGATGATGGATAGCCCTTTGCGCTCAACACCACGTTCAGGCAATACCCTGGTTTTGCTGGCGCTTTGAAAAATCCGTCTTCCTTAATTTTAAGCGGCGCCTCATTTTTCCCGCAGCTCCACAGCAAGTACGGAACCAGATCCGTTTCCATCATGGGCATTACGCATTGGGTTTCCGGATCTCCGAGGCGACAGTTAAATTCCACAACGGATATGTCATCTCTGTCAATCATCAGGCCAACGTACAAAATTCCTGTATAATGAAATTCGTCGATCACCTTTTGCACAATTTTTTCTTGCGCAATTTTTATATGTTTCGAGGTTAGTATATTTCCAGGAGAAAAAGAGCCCATGCCGCCGGTATTTGGTCCCTTGCCCCCGTCATAAACCCTCTTGTAGTCGCAAGCTGTGGGTAGATAAATGGCTTCCTTGCCGTTGCACATGGCAAACAACGAAGCTTCCTGACCGTTTAAAAACTCCTGAAAAAGAATGTTATTTCCGGCATTGCCAAATATTTTATCGGTAAATATTTCCTCGCATCGTTCAATGGCCTCGCCCTTTTCGTAATGAATGCTGACGCCTTTTCCGGCGGCCAGTCCATCGGCTTTAATCACCATTGGCAAGGGATGGTTTTCTATGATATAGATGGCTTCGTTCAGATTTTGGGCTACCCTGCTTTTGGCAGTTGGAATACCAACTCTTTCCATAAATTTCTGGGAAAAAATCTTGGAAGCTTCCAGTTGCGCGCTGTTTTTATCCGGGCCAAAAACCATCAGCAAAGGCATTTTTTCTTTAAAGTAATCTTTTATGCCTGCCGCCAGAGGCGCTTCAGAACCTGCAACAAGAAGATCGATTTGCCTGTTTTGCACGACCTGCAATACTGAGGCAAAATCCATTACATCGAGCTGGATTTTTTCCGATTCCCGATTGCCGCCATTTCCTGGAGCAATGAATATTTCTTTGACAAGGGGGCTTTGGGAAATTTTCAGAAAAAGGGCATGTTCCCTTCCGCCATTTCCAAGGACAAGTACGCGCACAGGACTAATTAACATCTTAAAGTTCCATATCAAGGGGGTGATGGAGCCCGGCAGGCGCGGGCGGAATCAGGGGGACTTTTCCCCCTTTTCCTGCCTTTTGTCCCGCCATTCAATCAAAGAAGACATAAAAAACATGGCGGAAATTAATATTACGAGCTCGCCGATCATAGCCATTAAGCCAAACGAGGCCATGGATTGATTGTCAGCAACTACCATGGTACCATAACCAATCATGGTTGTCAGAGAACACAAACCAACAGCTCCTCCTGTATGCTTGATCACATGAGCCATGGATCCACGACCTTCCAGAACATACCGAAAATATATATTAATGCCATAATCAACGCCAATGCCAATGGTAATGGGTATGGTAACAAAATTAAAAAAATTGAGTTTCAAATCAAGCAATTCCATGGCAGCAATAAAGGCAAGCATCCCCAGGGTCATAAAACCATAAACATAAAAAAAATCTTTGATGGTCGTGGAACCAAAAAAGACCAGTACCCCTATTAAAAGATATGCAATTATGGTTATGATGGGGCCTTCTTTGGCAATATCCTTGACAATGTCCGAAAATATCATGGATTGACTGGCCAGTCTTGCCTCATCGCTGTCCAAAGGCAGGTTTTTTTCAATATCCGATCCAAATTGAATCAACTGGCTTATGTTGGCGATATCAACCTCGTCTGCCGCAGAAAAATACACCAACCTTCCCATAGTGCCATCTTTTTCCTTAAAGCCGGCGAGCATTATGGGGGGCATATCAGCTTCAGCAAACGGTTCCGCAGCTATCAATTTTATAGCTGACCTGCCCCAATCCAGATCTCCTCCGCTCAAAAGGCTTAAATATTTTTCCGGAAATATTTGCCTCATCTGCCGGACGATAACGGCCTTCTTCATTTGATCGCCCGGAAATATTCCATCAAGCCATTGAACCTCGCCAATGGTATTTTCTTCGCCGGATTTCCGGGGCTCCTTCATTTCTTTTATTTTTAGCAAAGCATATTCATTGGCTTTTTCTCTGGATTCTGCCAGCAAAACTGCCGGGTTGGCGGTATTCCCGATTACCTTGTATAGTTTTGCATTATAATAAAGCTCATGCCCTTTTTGACTGGCCGTCTTGTTTCCCAGTTTTTCAATCTGGTATTCAAACTGATCATGCGATACATATTTAAAAGTAAGGCCAACCATTGCGGGTAAAATAATAATCAATACATAAATCAAGTACCTGTGATAGGCTCCCACAAGCTTTGAAATACGACCTGAAAAAGGATGAGTGCGTCGATTATTCAGTCTTGCACGGTCTAATGGTTTGAGCCTTTCAAAAAATACCAGCAAAGGGGGCATAATAATATACGACGCAAGCCAGCATAGTACCATGCCAATTCCGCCAATAAAGCCGAACTGCGAAAACCCGCGAAAATGCGTCATGGAAAGAATACCATAGGCAATGGAGGCTGTCATTGCGGCCATCCCCGTAGCTGAGATCGTATTAATAATTGAGCGACCTACCGAACGTTTTACTGAAACTCCCTTTGTACGTTCTTCAAGATATCTCGCCATTTGAATCAGGCCAAAGTTTATACCATTACCAATAATGATGGAGCCAAGAAAAGCTGTCTGTTGATTTAAATAACCGATTTTGAAGTATGTGATGGCAAATGTCCAGGCAATTCCCGATAATATTGCACAAAACAATATAAATATCATCCGCAAATTACGGTAGTAAAAATAAATGGCCAGTACCACGAGCACTATTGTCAAGCCTGCGGTAGAAACCGCATCCCTGATTACGGAAGCAAAATTTTCCAGCAGCCCGGCATAGGCGCCGGTCAATCCAACCTCCATTTCATCGTTATATGATGCCGGATTTACGCTCTTGATAATTCCGTTCATGGAGTCTATCAAGCGGCGGCTAAAGTCAAAATCATTGGTTGTCCCGGATGGTCTCAACATAATAACAAGAATTTTACCGTCCTTTGTACCGATATAACCTTTCGGAAAAAATGAATATGGGTTCTTATCCGTATATTTTTTAAAAATAGCTTCCATTTCGGTTTTTACTTTTTCCGAAGAATCCTCCAGCAGCATTCCGCTAACTGTTAGCCTGACCATGGAAATTCGCTGATACAAAAGATTGCGCAGTTTCTCAAGGTCGCTGATATCCATATAGTACAATCCGTAATTTTCATAAAATGTTTGAATCTCGTCGGTAGAGTACTGGAAATCATTTAATAAACCTTCTGGAAGGTTTTTCATTTTTGCTGCGATAGCCTCTACTACTTTTCTATTTGCCTCGAAATCGGGAGAAGAAACAGTAACGAAAAGTGTGCCAACTCCCCCAACGCGGTTTAAAATATAGCGGAGCTGACGCACGCTGCGGTCATTATCAGGCAAAAGAGTCGCGAAATCTGTTCTGACGTTTCTAAAAAGCTGTACCGTAAAAAACAAGCCAAGCAGTGTGATAAAAAAAACCGACCATAAAATGATTTTATTTTTCCTTTCAATTAAATGCACATATTTTAACAAAAGACGAACGATCTTGCTTTTAATTATTTTTCGAAAACGCGCAATCATGGGCAGTCAATTATTGAAAGTCTTTCAGTTTGATAATCACAAAATAAATAGCTCGACGCAAAAACAGCGTACTGAGAGCTTGGGCATGAACCTCTATAATCAGATCAAAATGTATTAAAATGCGTGTTTTTAGGGCGTCAAGCGCCCTGAAAACACATATTTAAATCCTGCAGAACCAAAAAATTATTCGTTAATTTTGAAAACTCCAATAACTTTATCGATCATTTTTCCGGCATCTGCAGCCTCAATATTCCCTTCTTCACTATAACTAACCGTATAAACAAAGTTATTTGGGGTCTTGGAATTGATATATTGGGGATGAAGCCCCATTATAATAGTTTTTCCGTTATTGCTGTAGGAAGTTTTATTATAGGGAAATTTTTGCTCATTGATTTTCTTCCAGTCATCCTGGTAACTTTCTTTTAGTGTTTGGGGAGGTTTCAAATTTCGAACGATGGAAAACGCCGTCTGACTGTTCTTGTCTTTTCCCAATATTAACCCGGAAATATCCCATATGACGCTGTCTTTTTCCTTAAAATAGGTGCAAATTAATTCAAGGTCGCTGTTTTTTGTAATGGGCAACAGGGAATTATCATATGAGAGATTCAGGCGCTTGCTTTTAAAATTCATACTCTTGCCATCAACAAAAGAAAATTCAACTCCCGATAATATGTCTGGAAGAAATTGCTTCAGGGTCATAAACTCTGTCCATTCCTCGAAGGTACCATAATAAGAAAGGTAAATGAAGTCTGCCATTGTCTTTGTATCTATGGAATAACTCAAATCCACTTTTCCGGTTTCTCCCATTCTGAGCATGGTGACCACTCCGCCTGGGACTGGAAGCGAATATGTCAGTATTTTCTCATCGGAATAAGTGACTTTCCAGCTATTTACCAGCCATATACGATTATATTTATCTTTATATGTGCTGCTTTCGGCAGCATTGCCAAGCGACGTTACACGAACGCTGTCAGAACCAATGCTTCGAGAGAGAGGAACGCCGCTTAAAATTGTATCCATAAAAAGTTTTGTATCGGTAAGAAAAGTATTTAACTTCAGGGATTCCGGCTTTTTTATATACATCATAAAATAGGCATCCATGCTGCCATATTGTATATAGCCATTGTCTTTTAAATCGGCAGTGCGAATTTCGGAAGGCTTGTATGTACTCCAAAATCCGTCTTTGGACTCTGCAACCAGATTGGGGAAAACAGTCGCATAATTGTTATACAGAACTGTTTCTGATTTTTCCCCGCCAGGAAATATTCTGCCAGTATACTTTGTAAAAACTTTTGCAATTAAACCTTCAATAAATGTTTTTTTATTTTTTTGAAGCTTCTCGTTTAATTCGCTGTATACAAGCGGAAGCTTGACCTTGAAATCATAGACCTCTGTATCCATTTTATTCATATTATCAAGACCAAACATAAACTTTTTATGCGAGATTGCTGTGTCATTTTCCGAATTTACAATTTCGCTGACCGGCAGGGCAAAATTAAGGTTCTCGTTTTGCGATTTCCTTAACACAACGCCGATTACTTTTCCCTCGTTATCCAGAAGAGGACCGCCGCTGTTTCCTGGAGAAGCCGCAGCAGAAAATCTCAGCCATTTCCATTCTCCGTTTTCCTCTTCGGGAGTTTGCGATGTTAAAAGTCCGTCCCGAATAATGACCCCTTCTCCATGCGCGTTCCCGACGGCATACACGCGGCTATTTATCTTGTATGCCGTATTTAAAGATAAAAAATCTTCTTTCGTGTTGTTTTTTACTGTAAAAACAACAAAGTCACGGTGATCAGAATATTTTTGAATATTGTCAATCTCGTAAACCTGTCCACCTTGATCCCTCAGATATACCATTTTATATTGACTGCCATCGCCCAACAAAAGGACATGAGAAGCAGTAATAAATTTTGTTTTGTCGATTTTAAACGCGCTGCCAATGGAATAATATTTGTCGGTTCTTACTGCATATGGAATTAAATGCATGGGCAATTCTTTTTCGTATGTAATGTTTTCTTCAACAGGCTTTGGGACGATAACTTCATAGACAGAATCGTTTACTTTTTTTACGATATCCGAGCTTAGAAACTTGTCATCTTCTGAAAAGATTCCCTGAACCGAAAATCCATGCAACAATAGAATGAAACAAAACATTGCAGGAGCGCGAAATTTTTTCATTGTGGGAAGGATATTACGGGATTTTCTTTTCACAGAAAATAGTATTGCAATATCTGGAATTAGCCTCTTTACATGAACTTCATTCATTTTCAATTTTATCTTTTTCATCATAAGAGACAAAAAAGATTTTCCGCTCATTTTTTCAATAACAATTACATTTTAATGCTCCCAAACTCGCGCAGGTAAAAAGCTCGCGCCAATTTGATTTAACTGTAAACGACGATAAAACTATAATATTTCGCCCTTCCCGGATAAAAATTCCGGAGAAAGGAAAATATTTTTTCCATTTACCTGCGCGAGTTTGGGAGCATTCATTTTTTAATGGCTTCCCGAATAAAAACAATTTAATTCTTTCACTATCTTTATGTGTTTTCAATGAGATTTGCAATATTGCGCTACACTTTCCATGGTATTGACGCAAACGACCGTATTTATTTTTGGATATAGACTGCACAAATGATCTTCCCATGACGCAGTTTTAGCGATTTCATCTCCCCGTGGAAAGGCTATACAATAATCCCTCACGGGACTGGCCACCTTAAGGCATTGTTCAATAAAAATCTTGCCGGTAATACGACATTTGAGATCATGAACGTCGCATGGTTTTATTTTGATTAAATCTTCTTCGATACAATCCTTGATGTTTTTTTGCCGGGCAAAGGCGTTGGCATCTTTTATTATCATCGGCTCGATAATTGCCATATCCGGGAGATCTGAGTCGATCATTTGATACACATAATTTGCGCCGACAATAATCGCAATGACCAAAACGGCATAAACAACCATAAAAACACGAAATTCTTTTTTGAGGTTTTTCATATAAAAATTTTTTCGCCAGAATTAAATCAAGAAACGGCATTTCAATGTTTTTTTATCGCCCCACAATGGTTGACCATCTACCTGAAAGTTGTGTTTGTTCCTATGCTTAAAATTCGTTTTTTTATTTCGGTTGGAATTTATGGCTCCATATGCGTGATCATGCCATTTCTTATCCATGAACCGCCCACCCTGTATTTTATTCAGGCAGGCGCCTTGACCCTGGGATATCTAATTCCCTGTGTAATTACCCTTAATAAAAAGATCAAAAATGCATTGTTCATCTGGATAATTTCAGGAGCCGCCGCAGTTGTCCTGTACGATTATGCTCGATCTGTCTTTGGAAATAATTATAAATTTATGAAAGACTGGCAGAAAACTTATGCCATTGGAACGTTGATTTTTCTGGCGCTTCATTTATATGCGCGTTTTATTATTGAGCTTGTATACAAACAACTTATCCGGAAGGCATGACATTGGCTTACATTCGCGCGCCCAGTATCTGCTGGAGCAGAACAGCCAATACCGCCGAATATGCAATTACGATAAAAAGAATTTTCATTTGGCGTCGATTTATCTTGCCCTCATAAAATAAATATTCCGGCAAGGATTTTAAAAGAGGAATAGACGATATAACAGGCACAATGACATAAATGGAAAACTCAATTAAAAGTTCCCCAATCGTATAAATCAGAAAAAAAAGCATGCCTGTGATATAAAAGAAGTTCACAATGGTTTTTTTTTCCAGAAAATAATACAACAGGGCGTTGCCCGCGATTAAGATACCCCCTTTAATGAAAGTTACCGAAGTAATGCATGCCTGCTCGGATTCCGTCAGCTTTTTAAAAATAATAAGAACCAAATGAAGGCTCCAGTACAAAGCATAGAGTATTCCCGCCCATGGCAAGAGGTTCTGACCAAGTTCAATATCAACATTTCGGATACCTGACATGCTGTTTGCGTATATTTTTGCGCTCATACTGTCAATATTTACCGTCACGCATCGAGGGGGATCTGAAAACTCAGGAATCTGGGCATGGAAAATACATTTTTTTGCTCCGGCCAATAAATATGAACCGCGCACACCGCTCGATGCTCGATATTCACGCCAGAATGTGGTAAAATGCGCGTTCCTGCCCAACCTGCATGACATGTGGGAACTGAACTGGAATAAAGGATTTACAATGCAATCTTCTCAAAGAAATGAATCAGGCTCGTGGGCTGTAATCCCAGAATAATGATTGCTGCTATGCAACTGGTAATGGCAAGCATCTCCGCCATACCATATTTTATGGCGTTGAGATCAAACCCGCTGTCTTGTTCAGGAGCCTTTAAGTACATGTTTATAACAACTCTTAAATAATAATATGCTGAAACTGCCGAATTTAAAATACCAATAACTGCCAGTCCATACAAACCAGATTGAATTACTGCCGAAAAAACAAAAAACTTGGCGGCAAATCCAATTAATGGCGGAATTCCAGCGAGACTAAAAAGGAAAATCATAAATAAAAATGCCATTGCTGGTTTTTTTTGAGCCATCCCCCTGAAATTTTCAAGCGTAAGATTTTTATCGTTATTTTCCGAAATTACAGCTATGACTGCAAAAATACCAATATTCATAAATATATATGCCGCAAAATAAAACAACGCAGCCGATATGGCCGTATCCGAGCGCGATGCGAAAGCCGTCATCACATAACCCATATGGGTGATAGAAGAATAAGCCAGCATTCGTTTCAAATCTTCCTGGTTTAACGCCAGAAGATTTCCAACAATCATGCTCAATACCGCAAGGGAAATTACGATATCTTCAAGCAAATCAGGGTATGGCTGTACATTTTGAAACTGCGCCATAAATTTAAATAAAAATCCAAACGACGCAATTTTGGGAGCCGTCGATAAAAAAGCCGTAACAGGCAATGGCGCTCCCTGATATACATCGGGCGTCCACATATGAAATGGCACCGCAGAAATTTTAAACGCCATGCCTCCAAGAACGAGCAGAACACCAGCATACAAGTAAGGCGATCTGCCAAAGGAATTACTTAAAGCAAAATCTTTTATTGCGGAGTATTCTGTACTTCCAGTAGCGCCGTATACAAAGGCAATTCCAAATAGTAAAAAAGCAGAGGCAAAAACGCTCATCAGAAAATACTTTAGCCCTGCCTCGGTAGAGCGAAGGTCATGAATATCGATTCCGGCCATAACAAACAGGGAAACCGACAAAATCTCAAGGCCAACAAAAAGTATCATTAAGTCTGACGCTGAAGTCATAAACATGAGTCCAGAAACAGCAAACAACAATAACGAATAATACTCCGGAACATTAATTTTTCTTCGTTCCATATATTTATGGGAAATTAACACCGTAAAAATACCGGTAGCGCAATATATCCATATGAAAACATTTGAAAACATGTCGCTTTTTATCATTCCGTTAAAACCAGTCTGCGGATCCGATCCTGTATTTAGCGCGCACACGGATGCAATGCCCAAAACAACAATGGCCAGGAATGCGTTTATCTTGAATGCTGCTTTTTTCAAGAGGGACACAAGCATTAACAATATCCCGCCCATTGAAACAATTAGATGCGGAGCCAGAAGCCCCAGACGCATCGTGGAAATTATGGTTTGCAAATTTGTACTGATCGTATCTGTCATAATTTCTGTCATAATTTCTCTCCAGATATTTGTCCTTTAACCGCAGCGCTTTCCACGGTGATGTCTTGATTCAGAATTAATAATTGTTTCACTGGAGCCTGAAATGTTTTTATAAAATAACCCGGATAAATGCCCATTGAAAATATCAACGCTACAAGAGGAATCAGTATCCATTTTTCCCGAAAGTTTAAATCTGTCAGCTTTTGGTTCGCAGGACGGGAAATCTTTCCCAAAAAAACCCGCTGGTACATCCAGAGCATGTAAACAGCCCCGAAAATCACTCCGAGAGCTGCCAATCCGCCAAAAAGATGATTAGAGATAAAACTTCCCGATAAAATTAAAAACTCCCCCACAAACCCGTTGGTTCCGGGAAGCGCAATGGATGACAAAAGAGCGATCATCGTAAATGTAGCAAACATGGGCATCACTTTTGCAATGCCACCATATTCATCGATCATACGGGTATGTCTCCTCTCATAGATCATGCCTACGAGAAGAAACAACATCCCGGTTGATATCCCGTGATTTAGCATCTGAATAATAGCGCCATTGAGCCCCTCTTCGTTGAGCGCAAAAACGCCCAGCATGACAAAGCCCATATGCGAGACCGAAGAATATGCAACGAGACGCTTTACATCTGTTTGCACCAGCGCCATAAATGCTCCATAAATAATTCCGATAACGGCAAGCATGGACATGGCCGGGGCAAGCAGGATCGATGCATCCGGAAATAATGGAATATTAAATCGCAGAAAGCCATAAACGCCCATTTTCAATAAAACTCCGGCGAGTATCACGGAGCCGGCAGTTGGCGCTTCTGTATGCGCATCGGGCAGCCATGTGTGAAATGGGAAAAAGGGAACCTTGATCGCGAAGGCCAGAGCAAAAGCCAAAAACATGGTTACCTGTATCGTCAAAGGCAGGTGTAGCTTTTGAATGTCCAAAAGGCTAAAACTCATTTGACCTGTTTGTTGCTTTACCTCGAAAGCAAGATAAATCGATGCTAACAGCATCAAGGTGGATCCCGCCAGAGTATAAAGAAAAAACTTGAGAGACGCATAAAATTTATTTTTTCCGCCCCAGATACCAATCAATAGATACATCGGGATCAGAATGAGTTCCCAGAAAATATAAAACAACAATAAATCCAGCGCGAGGAAGACGCCGATCATACCCACTTCCAGCACCAGAAGCGTAATGACAAATTCCTTGACGCGGGTATCAATGGCTGTATACGCTGACAGCGATGCAATAAAGGTCAAAAAAGCAGTTAAAATAACAAGGTAAATGGAAATACCGTCCATCCCGATAAAATATGTAGCGCCGATGGGTTTTATCCAGTTCAACTTCTCAACAAGCTGAAATCCCGATATTCCACCATGAAATGACGGGATTAAATACAGCGAGAAAAGAAAAGTAATTCCTGTAAAAAATGTACCTGCGTAATGAAGCATCGACCCTTTTTTGTTCGGCATCAGCGCCAAAACAGGTATGCCCAGAAGCGGCAGAAAAATAATAATACTCAGCAAAGGCATTGAATTTATATCCATCTCATATCCCTCCTCAAAATATATTATTGTAGAGACGGCATATTATGCCGCCCCTCCTAACATAATATTATAAAAATAACAAAAACAACAAGACCGCAAAAGACACAATTCCCCCGGCCATAAAAATCATGTAGTCATGAACTACTCCTGTTTCAGAATAGCGAAGCCCTTCCCCGATATCCCTCAATATTCTGGCCGTACCATTTATGACTCCATCGATAATAAATACATCTATCAGGCGCCATAAAACTTTTGCAAAATTATAAATACTTTTTACAAAAGCTGTCTCATAAATTTCATCAATATAATATTTATTAAAGATAACTTTCTGTGCGCCCACGTATTGATTATCTTTTTCAGGAATACCGTTATTTTTGTAAAATACAATAAATGCAATAATAAAGCCAGCAACTGCCAGCATAACCGAAACCCCCATCAACGAAACTTCAACCCCTTCTCCGTAGCGGCTTACTGCATGGTCGGCAACGCTTTTATGAAGAAACTCTTCGATCATGTTTCCCGAATGAAAAAAGTCCAGCGTATGGGGCATTCCCAGAAATCCGCCAAACAATGCCAGAACTGCAAGAATTATTAACGGAAGGGTCATAATGGCAGGAGATTCATGGATTTTATGTTCTGTATCTTCCTTGAATCTGGTTTCTCCAAAAAAAGTCACAAAGTAAAGGCGGAACATATAGTAGGCGGTAATAATGGCGCTTACCGCTCCAATGCCCCAAATAAAAATATTATAATTGAATACTTTCCATAAAATTTCGTCTTTGCTGAAAAAACCGGAAAACAGGGGAGTTCCAGCAATAGCCAACGTGCCAATCAAGAAAGTAAAATGTGTTACTGGAAGTTTTTTACGCAAACCGCCCATTTTACGAATATCCTGCTCATGATGCAGGGCGTGAATTACCGAACCTGCGCCCAAAAACAACAACGCTTTAAAAAATGCATGCGTAACGACATGAAAAATTCCCGCGCTAAAAGCTCCAGCTCCGGCGCCCATAAACATATAGCCAAGCTGACTGACCGTTGAATAGGCTAAAACTTTTTTAATATCATTTTGCAGCGTTCCAATAGTTGCCGCAAAAAAAGCTGTCAGCGCCCCAATCACACAAATAATAAACATCACATCGGGCGCCTTTACATACAAAAAACTTAGCCGGGCTAACATATATAAACCAGAGGTTACCATGGTCGCGGCATGTATCAGAGCCGATACAGGAGTTGGACCGGCCATGGCGTCCGGCAGCCACACATACAACGGAATCTGCGCCGATTTACCGGCAGCTCCAATAAACAGAAAAAGTGTGATCCAAAAGATTATCACTTCACCGGAAACATGACCTGCAACCGCCTTTTCAAGTTCTGAAAAATCAACTGTTCCAAAAGTGAATATTATCAGGAAAATGCCAATTAAAAATCCAAAATCGCCCACCCGGTTTACAATAAATGCTTTTTTACCGGCATCGCCGGCTACTTTTGTTTCGTAATAATAACCGATTAACAGATAAGAGCACAAACCAACGCCTTCCCATCCAAGAAACATCAAGAGCAAATTTGAACCAAGAACAAGATTCAGCATGGAAAACATAAACAGATTTAAATAAGCAAAATACTTTGGCGAACCGGAATCGCCGTGCATGTACCCAATGGAATAAAAATGAATTAAACTTCCAACGCCTGTGACCACCAGAGCCATCACCAGCGACAGAGGGTCAATTTGATAGGCAACAGCAGCATTGACTTTTCCGGCAACTATCCAGTCAAATAATTTTATAATAATTTTTCGGGATTCTTCATCCTTGCCAAGAATTTCCCTGAAAATCATGGCGGTCACAACAAAGGCCGCTGCGCTAAACAATGAAGCCATTATTCCAGAAAATTTTTCTCCAAATTTATTACCCAACAGGCCTGTAATGATAAAACCCGCAAGAGGCAAAACGGTGATTAACCAGACATATTCTATCATAATTTCCTCTTTAAAATTCTTCCTTATCCCTTAAGAGTATTAATTTCGTCGACATCTACCGTCTTTTTCTGGCGGTGCAATACAATCAATAAACTTAAACCAATAGCCGATTCCGCTGCGGCAACCGCCATTACAAAAAATACAAACACTTCTCCCCGGTTTTGATCCATATGCCTCGAAAAAGTAACCAGCGCCAGATTTACTGCATTTAACATAATTTCAATGCAAAGAAAAATCACAAGGGCATTGCGCCGAATTAAAACTCCGGCTGTTCCAATACAAAAAAGGATCACGCTCAAAACAATATAATGAGTTTCCGTAATTTGAAAAATATGAAGACTTTCCGGCATATTACCTACCCTGCCCTTTTTTAGCCTGTTTATTTTCTTCCGCGCCGCTGATTCCCCGGATTAATACCACAACACCAATGACTGCTACCGTCAACAATAAGGATACGAGTTCAAATGGCAGTAAATATTCTGAAAACAGAGCTCTTGAAAACAACTGAAAAGAGCCTTCTGATTCAATGGCGGCGGCCGTTATGACGCCTTTTGGGGCATTTTCAACCTGGTTTCCACTAACAAAAATTGAAATCAAACATATAAAAAGAAGAAAACTGAAAATAACGGCTACTACAGATCTGATGATATGTGTTGGTTTGTTTATCAGAGCGCCGGAGCGCAAATTCAACAACATGATTACAAATGTCACCAACACCATAATAGCGCCTGCATATACAAAAACTTGAAGCACGGCAATAATTTCAGAGTTTAACAAGACATATATCCCCGCCAATGAGAAAAAAGTCAACACCAGCATTGCGGCGCTGTATAGCGGATTTCGAATAATTACCACCATCAGAGCCGAACCTGTGGTTAGCGATGCGAAAAAGTAAAACATGAAGGGTTTAATAAACGTTAATTCCATATTTTGTTACAAAAAAATTCCAGTAATCGCTACTGGCGAATTTTTCTTGGTCCTCCCTGTTTATCAACCAAAATATCTTTTCCAATGATAAATTTATCGCGGCTGTCGGTAGCAAGCTCATATATTCCTTCCAGAAAAATAGCTGCTTTGGGGCAGGCCTCCTGACAATAGCCGCAATATATGCAGCGAAACAAATCGATTTCGAATACCACCGGATATTTTTCTTCCCGGTATTGATCTTTAAGATCGGGAGTCGCGTCTCCGGCAACAATCCGGATGCAGGATGCCGGGCAAATAAAAGCGCAACAATAACATGCCGTACAACGCACCCGCCCTTCTTCGTCCCTTTTGAGAACATGTCTTCCGCGATACCTCGGGGCGATCGCCCTTTTTTCTTCCGGATACTGCGTTGTAACCGATTTTGAAAATAAAAAATGCTTTAATGTAATCCACATGCCCTTGAATATCGCTGGCAGATACAAGCGATCCATGAAACTGACCTTGTCAACGCTTCCAAGATATTTTTGTCTTACATTAATCATTTATAAAAACTCCAGATTAAAAAAATAATACAAATGCCGCCGTTACCATTAAATTGGCGATGGATAAAGGAAATAATATTTTCCAGCCAAGATTCATAAGCTGGTCATAACGAAACCTGGGAACCGTCCATCTAACCCATATAAAAACAAACACAAAAAAACCCGTTTTTAACAATATCACCGCAATAGAGATCAGACCTGCTATATTCCCGGATAAACCCATTTTATGAAAATCCACAAAAGGAATGGACCACCCGCCAAGATAAAGAACGCTCATCAACGCAGAGGCGGAAATAATGTTGATATATTCCCCAAAAAGGAACAGGGCAAATTTAAAGCCGCCGTATTCTGTATGGTAACCGGCAAGCAGCTCCGAGTCACATTCAGCAAGATCAAAGGGAGTACGATTTGTTTCGGCAAGGATACTTGTAAAAA
>JAOUFE010000034.1 GCA_029858425.1 Spirochaetia bacterium
CTTGTCGCAGGGCGTCGATATCCAGTCCGGAATCAATTTCGTCCAGTATGGCAACCTCTGGTTTTAGTAAAGATAACTGGAGTATCTCCATCCGTTTTTTTTCGCCTCCGGAAAATCCTTCGTTTAAATAGCGCTTTGTCAGTTCTGGATTTATTTGCAGGGTTTCCATGCTGGTTTTTAATTCCTTTCTAAATTCCTTTACGCTGATTTCGGCTCCACGAACGCTCTGAAGGCTTGCCCGCAGAAACTGGGTAACAGGCAACCCGGGCACAGCCACAGGATTCTGAAAACTCATAAATATCCCTTTTTGGGCTCTTTCGTGCGGAGCCAGAGACAAAATGCTTTCCATTTTGCTTGTTGCTGAATTAAAAAAACGAATATCGCCTTTGGTTACCCTGTAGTGCGGATGCCCCATGATTACCGATGAGAGGGTACTTTTGCCGGATCCGTTTGGTCCCATAATTGCGTGGGTTTTACCTCGCGTAATTTTTAAACTAATTCCGTTTAAAATATCAATTTTGTCGTTTTGATTGTGTGGATTTACATAGTGTGCGTGCAAATCATCGATTTCAAGAAGCAGGTTGTTCGGGGCGCTCATGTCATTCCTTTTTATTTTATAGTAGTAGTATTTTATACATAAATAGTCGCCCCGACAATAAAAAGAAGGGGGCGACGGAGTATGCAAAAAAAATAATTGGCATTACAAGGCCTTTCTTCTAAACCGTATTTTTATACCATGAAGATTCTTGAGAAAAAAATACCGGAGCAAAAAAGAAAGCTGGAGTTATTGATGCAAAAGCTCCAGTATATGAATCGAGTCCACCGAAGCACAGTAAAAAAAGCCTACTTGCTTGCCGAAGATGCGCACAAATTTCAAAAGCGTCTTTCGGGCGAAGCATATATAATTCATCCTTTTAATGTGGCGCTGATTCTGGCTGATTTAACGCTGGATTATGAAACCATTTGCGCCGGGTTGCTGCATGATGTTCTGGAAGATACTGCTATTGATGAATCCTATATCCGCAAGGAGTTTGGCGATTCTACGGCGGCTCTGGTTAAGGCAGTTACCAATATTTCCGTAATAAAAAACCAGAGCAAGGTAAAAGTAGAGGCCGAAAATATGCGCCGGATTATCCTCGAAACTGTAAAGGATCCTCGCGTAATTCTGGTAAAGCTGGCCGACAAGCTTCATAACATGAGAACCCTCGAGTTCCAGCCCGCAAAAAAATCCAGAAAAATTGCAAGGGAGGCTCTGGATATATACGCGCCGCTTGCCGGTAGGCTTGGTATTTACAAGATTAAATCGGAAATTGAAGATATCAGTTTATCTTACTTGCGCGAAAAACAGTTTGACAAGATTCGAAAAATGGTTTCCGAAAAAAAATCAACACGAGACCGGCGGGTTAAAGCCATTGCATCCATTTTAGCCCAGAGCATGAAAGAACAAAAAATAAAATGCGCCATCGAAGGGCGTTCAAAACACTTTTATTCCATATATTTAAAGATGATGGCTAAAAATAAAAATTACGGCGAAATCTATGATCTTACCGGATTGCGCGTACTGGTCGATACCGTACAGGACTGTTACAAAACTCTGGGGGTTATTCATAATTTGTGGAGTCCGCTGCCGGGGCGGTTCAAGGATTATATCTCGGTTCCAAAGTCAAACGGTTACCAGTCATTGCATACAACGGTTATCGGAAACGGCGGCAAACACATCGAATTTCAAATCAGAACGAAATTCATGCACACCGTCAGCGAAATTGGAATTGCCGCCCACTGGACCTACAAAGGAAAGAAAGAAAATTATTTTTCCGGTTTTGAAAATATTTTTCAAAATATTACAGATCTGAATGCCGATCGTCAAAATCCGATTGGCTTTATCCGGGATCTTAAAGATACTCTGGTAGATGATGAAATTTATGCGTTTACTCCCAAAGGAGAAATTATTACCCTGCCGGCTGGCTCTACCGTGCTTGATTTTGCCTTTCAAATACATACCGATCTTGGCCTGCATTGCGCTGGAGCAGAAATAGATTCAAAGTAT
Organism: Spirochaetia bacterium; assembly: GCA_029858425.1. Classification (GTDB taxonomy): domain Bacteria; phylum Spirochaetota; class Leptospiria; order Turneriellales; family JAOUFE01; genus JAOUFE01. The sequence goes on from JAOUFE010000034.1 coordinate 2,048, forward strand.
GTATCGATACGAACTCCTGTAAAAAACGGAAATCAGATAAAAGTTATCTCAAACCCCTCCATAACTCCGACTAAAAACTGGGCACATATTGTAAAAAGCTCTCATGCAAAAAGCAAACTGAGAAACTGGTTTAAGAGGCATCCGGGAAGCGATGTCAGGAGAATAGATTATAAAACTGCCGGAAACCGGATAAACGGACAATATCTTGATGAGATGGTACTGATCAGAAATCCTGTAAAGTTAAACTATCATGGTTTGATTTTTGTCAGAGCCGAATGCTGTAACCCTTTGCCGGATGACGATATCCGTGGCGCATTTGGCTCGAACAATCAACTGGTGGTTCACAGCAAAAACTGCCCGCATCTTCCGGATCAAAAAAACATAAATGATAAAAATCTCCGAACCATAGATATCGCCTGGAATGAAACAGGCGGCCCGCTGATATGGGAGTTAAGTGTTTCTTTTCGTGATGAACCTGAAATTTTACTTGAGCTGACGAGAATCATTCTTCTGACCGGATCGCATGTGTTTTTTTTGCGCATGGATTCCCTGTCGGAAAATGTCCCGGATCATTTTCCGGGGCAGATGAACGCAGTTGTTCAACTTCAATGCGACAATATCAAGGTATTGCGAAATACAATTCAATTGCTAAAAAGGCTGGATTCAGTAGAGAAGCTCCATTACAAGGTTCAGCAATTTGGAGAGCGCCCTCATTTGACATAGCGCGTTTTGTGTTAGAGTAAAAATTATAACATGGCATATAGTTATACCTTTTAAATAGAATGATAAAAAATCAAAATCTTTATAGTATTTATTGTCAGCGGGCTTTATAATCGGTAAAATATAATACAAGGCAAATTAACGCAGATATTTTCTGAAAAATGCGTCTAATGAATACAGGGCGAAATAGCTTCAGGATTTATTTGTCTGGTGTTTCACAAGATGCCGCAACTGCAAAAATGATCAAAAATATATTTAAAATTAAAAATATCTGGCTGCAAGATGGTTTGCTGGTTTCCCGTCCGGTTTTGCTTTCCATGCTTTTCCTTGCAGTTTTGGCTTTTTTTATGATTCTCGACGTAAGCTTTATCAAAGAAAAGCAGCCCATCAAGATTGGCATATTGCATTCGCTTGCGGGCAATATGGCCGCAAGTGAAAAATCCCTTGTCGTTGCCGCATGGCGTTATCCGCCGGAACCTAATCCTGAAATGGTCGTCAAAAAGGATACTGACGAGGCGTTTGCGCCCGTTTACGATCAAAGAAAAAATCTTGTAAAAATTTTATTGGCAGTAATTGTTGCTGGAGCCTTTATTGCATTTTATTTTGCCCGCCAGATTGTCATGCGTATTCAGAATATAACGCAGATTGCAGATGAAATTGCAGAAGGCGACCTCTCAAAACGCGTAGACGATTCAGGAACAGATGAAGTGGGCAAGTTGGGAAACGCATTTAACCGCATGGCCAGGAAACTGCAATTATTGTACCAGACAATTGAATATCGGGTCGAGGAACGCACAAATGAATTAAATGCGATTAACGAACAGTTGCTTCAGGAAATTCAGGAACGGGAGAAAATGGAAAACGCCTTGAAAGAAAGCGAATATCGCTGGAAATTTGCGATAGAAGGTTCCGGTGATGGTCTGTGGGACTGGAATATTGCGGAAAATACGGTATTTTACAGCAAACGCTGGAAAGAAATGTTCGGTTATACTGAAGAAGCAATTGGCGCAGGGCGGGACGAATGGGAAAAACGTATTCACCCAGATGACAAAATAGAAGTTATGGAGACGCTAAAGGAATATCTTGATGACTTGACGCCACTTTATCTCTGCGAACATCGATTGATTTGCGAGGATGGCAGTATAAAATGGGTGCTGGATCGTGGAATGATTGTAAGTCGCAGCCAGAATGGAAAACCATTGCGAATGATTGGTACGCATGTCAATATTACCGATCGTAAAAAAAACCAGATTGCCCTGGAGCGAAACCAGGATCAGCTCAATGAAGCCGAGAGGTTGGGGCATCTGGGCAGTTGGGAGCTGGATCTGTTAAACAATGAATTGCGCTGGTCGGAAGAAATTTATCGTATTTTTGAGCTTGATCCGCAGCAATTTAAACCGTCATATGAGAAATTTTTAAGCGTGATTCATCCCGATGATCGCGATAAAGTAAATCAGGCCTATACGCAGTCTTTGCAGGATCAACAGCCATACGATATTGCGCACCGTCTTGTTTTTCCGGATGGAAGGGTTAAATGGGTGAGGGAACACTGCGTCAGTTATTTTGACAATGCTGGTAAAGCGCTGCGCTCGGTAGGCGCCGTACAGGATATTACTGCGCAAAAAATCGCGGAAGAGGGTTTGCGTATTGCAGGCGTAACATTTGAAACCCATGAGGCTATTTTAATTACAGATGCAAATGCAAAAATTATCCGGGTAAACAGGGCATTTACGGAAATTACCGGTTATACTCTGGAAGAAGTAATTGGCAAAAACCCGCGCATCCTTCGATCCGGGAAACATGATAAAATATTTTATCAGGAGATGTGGCAGAAAATATTAACCAGCGGCGCATGGACCGGAGAAATCTGGGACAGACGCAAAAGCGGGCAAATCTATCCAAAATGGCTGACAATTACCGCAGTAAAAAATGATGACAATGAAATAACAGAATTTATTGCCATATTCAGCGACATTACGGCGCGCAAGGACGCTGAAAATGAGATACGCAATCTGGCGTATTATGACCCATTAACCGGGCTGCCAAACCGGCGCTTGTTTCTGGATCGATTTAACCTGTCCCTTTCAGCTTCGGATCGAAGCAGGAATTATGGGGCAGTAGTTTTTCTGGATATGGATAAATTTAAATCGCTAAATGATACGATGGGGCATAGTTATGGCGATTTGCTTTTAATCGAGGTATCGCGGAGAATCAAATATTGTTTGCGTGAAATGGATACCGTTGCCAGATTTGGCGGAGATGAATTTGTGGCGTTGATTGAAGAAATGGATCAAAATGCAGAAGCAGCTTCGCAAAAAGCTTCTTTAATCGCCGAGAAAATACGCGCTGCCCTTTCAGCGCCCTACCATCTGAATGACTTTGAGCATCACAGCTCCCCCAGCATTGGAGTGTGTATGTTTCAAGGCAGCACGGAGCCAGCGGGCGACCTGTTGAAGCGCGCAGATATGGCGATGTACCAGGCTAAAGATTCTGGTCGCAATGCGGTTCGTTTTTTTGACCCCCATATGCAGCAGGTCGTGGAGTTGCACGCATCTCTTGAAAATGATCTGCGCAAATCGATATCGGAAGGCCAATTGAATTTATATTATCAAATACAGGTAGACAGCAAATATCATCCTGTCGGAGCAGAAGCTTTGCTTCGCTGGAAGCATCCTGTCAGGGGTTTTATCCCTCCCGGTCAGTTTATACCCGTGGCGGAAGAAAGCTCCCTGATTCTGGAGCTGGGGGAGTGGGTGCTTGAAAATGCATGCCGTCAATTGGCGGTATGGAGCCAGAATGAAAAAACCCGCAGTCTGGTTCTGTCTGTCAATGTCAGCGCAAAACAGTTGCGTATGGATGATTTTGTAGAAAAAGTTTCCTCGATAATAAAGTATCATCAGGTCGAGGCTTCGCGCCTGAAAATAGAGTTTACTGAAAGCGTGGTTATGGACAATATTTCTGACACCATTAAAAAAATGCGGGCTCTGAAAGAATTAAATATAAGACTCTCCATGGATGATTTTGGTACGGGATATTCTTCTTTGTCGCAGCTCAAGCAACTGCCGCTGGATCAATTAAAAATCGATCAAAGTTTTGTGCGCGACATCGCCACGGATCCAGGCGATGCGGTAATGGTTCAAACCATTATCAATATGGCGCAAAATTTTAATCTCGATATCATTGCCGAGGGAGTAGAAACGCAGGAGCAACTCGATTTTTTGCGAGAGCACGGTTGTTTGACGTATCAGGGGTATTTTTTCGGGAAACCCGTACCCCTCGAAGACTTTGAGAAACTGCTGGGATAAAGCGTCTCCAGTTTAAATTTCTTCAGGAGGTCTGTCTACGCGCTCAAAGATCATGCGCAAAAAAAGACCATTGTCATGATTTGTTTTCTGGATTTCATGGAGAATTTTCCGGGCTTCTTTTCTGCTTTGCTGGCTTTCCATATGCGCAAACCGCATAAACGAAGCCATCTTCTCGTCATCTTTTTTGCGCAAGCGTTCGCTCCATATAAAAATGGATATCATCAAGCCGCCCAGAATGGCCACAAGAACGACGGTCGTAATTGCAAAAGGAATATAAAAATTGGTTATCATATATTAGATATCCCAAAATTTATCATTTTTTTTCACTTCGGGCTAAAAAAAAAGATTTTTGGTATAAAATATTTCAATTTCTCATGAGTGCTGACTCAGCCCGTAGTAAATGCTTTTTTGGGATTGTCCAAAAAGTCAAAAGTTCACCACGGAGGCACGGAGAACACGGAGTTTTTGATGAACTAACGCTTGAAAACGATTTTTTTTCGCATTTTCCCGGTGCGTTTTGGTGCGCCGTGGTATTATTGATTTAGACGATTTCGCCAATAGTATGGTTCCCGACGCATGTGGGCCACAGCAACTATCCATATAATATCTTCTATTTCAATGTAATAGATTGCGTAAGGAAATCGATGAAGCAAAAAACAGCAAGCGCCATTTTGTCTTACGGGCCATCGGTTAGGCGCTTCTTGGATATCAAAGAATGCTCGACGTACCTCAAGTTCAAAATCCAGTCCCAAACCGGATGCCTTTGTTTCATAGTAATCGGCAGCTTGCCATAATTCCAGTTCTGCTTCAGTATGAACTATCAGGCGTTTCACGAATATTTTGCTTTAATCTCGGAAAGTATTTCTTCAGCTGGTCGCCCTTTTGCATTGCCATTTTTAATTTCTTTAACACGCTTTTCGATTTCTGTATCCCATGCCATTTCAAGTTGATTATCTTTTGTTATCTCATCCAGGCTAATAATGAGGTCATGCGCCAACATAGCGCGTTCATCAGGAGACAAGCTATAAGCCTTGTTTGCCACTTCGTTCAGGAGTGAGGACATTGTTTTTCCACCTTAAATAGATTTGAAGCCAGGTTTTCAAAAATTGGTATTCATTTCTATTGTATAATATATTCTTGTATCAAAATTTATATAATCTTGTGATATTGTCAACAATTATCTATCATCACATCTAACGCCAGAAAACAACCGTTCGCGCTTGATTTTTTTTCTGGAAAATATTTCAATTTCTTCAGAAAAACAATGCTCCCAAACTCACGCAGGTAATTGGAAAAAATATTTTCCGTTCTCCGAAATTTTTATATAGGATGGCAGAATTCCCTTTTTTTTATCCCAATTTACAGTAAAACTAAGTTGGTGCCGGTTTTTACCTGCGTGAGTTTGGGAGCATTAAAAAATAAAATTAATATTGACACTCCAATTAATATTTTTTTATATCCGACAATGATTGAAAAAATCATTAATTAAATAGATTTAGGAGAAAATATGAAAAAATTGATGTTAATCGCTGCAGTAGTAGCAATGGGTTTTGTAGGGAATTGTGCCACCCCAAAATCTTGTACAGATGCAGGAGTTTGGTGTGTTGAATATGCAGCAGATGCAAACCAAACGTTAGTGGACGCTGGTAAATCAGTCTGTGTTAGTCCAGCAGTATGGAGTGCTACAGCTGGTTGTGATACTGCCAAGTTTACATGCGGTACAGCACTACTTGGCATAACCACTTGCACACCTAAATAATAGTTTTTTTTAAGTTTATTATTTAGAAATTTCTTAAATCCCCCGATTTTTCGGGGGATTTTTCTTTGCAGGGTTTCTTGATCCTGAGCAGGAACTCAATAATCAACCCCATCTCTCTCTACAATCTTTTTCCAATCTTCGCTCATATATTCAGCTTGCCTGCCATACAAGGGTTTTGTCATTGGAAATGTCAGGTTCTATAGCGCCAATCATTCAGATAGATTTTTATGAAAACAGTTTTGAAAATTCAGCGAATATTTCTTTTTCTGCTTGTTTTTAATGGAACTGCAATACTCACCGGAGCTCCTTCCTCATATCAGCCGCTAATGATTCTGGACTGCAAAAAATCAGGGGGAATTTTTGATGAAAAATGTTTTAAGAATATTGAATTTGTCACCAATCATCTTCGGGACTCGGGGTTTTTTGATGGTGTAACGAGTGTCTCCAATAACAGTTTTTTGTATCGAAAGGAAGGGCAGGTTTATCCGGTTACATTTTCCGATCAGTCTTTTTACAGGAAACAATGGTTTAAGAAAATGATTTTTGAGCAATATGAATCTGAAATGTCGATTTTGTCAGACAGGAATCAGAGATATGCAATGATTTACGGCAAGTCGGTAAACACCAACGGCAGAGACTGTTCGATTTGCAACGAAATGAAAGACACCATGAATTATTCCAAAGTAAATACTTTTTTTTACTACGACAAGGACTTTAATGATATAGCGGCAAAAAATTTTATTAGAAAAAATAGTAGAGTTCAACTGAAATACCCTTCAGCGATTTCCCTGTCTGATATCCATTCCTTCAATATCTTATATGATTTGCAGCAGAGTTTGTACAAAGTCGCAGACGTAAAAATTGTCTATTCTCCTGTAAACATATACTCGTTTCTGGTTTCCGCAATGCCCACCGAAATCATTAAAATGTCACCGCAGCAAAACTGGTCAAGAGCGCTATCTTTTTGGGAGCTGGTTGGCTCCAGAAGAAGCGGTTATCTTGATTTGCTTAATAATGAAATGTATATGGATATCTATACATTATGGGATGCGGGCAGTCTGTCGGCTAACCTGCAAAAGATAATTGGCCAAAAACTGGCCGGCAGCGCAATCGAATGGAAAATATTCCATGAATCCGGGGGGTGGGAACAGAAAACAGATGACGGTCAAATGAAAAAAATCAATGTGGTTCACGATGAAAAAAACGCCCCTGAAAAAAGCGATACACTTACCGGTGAAGAAACAAATAACCAGGTCAAAAGTTCCGGGACTCCAGGAATGTCTGAAAAAAGCCATTGAAAAAAAAGGTTTTGCCTTTGTGCCCTATCTGGCAGCCGGAGATCCTGACTGGGAAAATTCTCTCAAAATTATCGACGTATTAGTCAATGCCGGGGCGGATACCATTGAAATCGGGCTTCCATTTACGGATCCGGTGGCTGACGGGCCGGTTTTGCAGAAATCTTTCAAGAGGGTTCTTGCGCAAGAATTTACGATGGAAAAGTTTTTTAAATTTTTATCCGGTATAAAAAAAGCGCATCCACATTTTCCATTGTTGGTGATGGGCTATGCCAATATTTTTTACCGCATGGGTTTTGCAAGAATATTGAAGCAGTTAGGGACATATAATGTGACAGGGGTAATCATTCCGGATATTCCGTATGAAGAAAAAATGCGGCTCATAAAAAACGAAAAACTGGAATTGCTGCTGCAGAATATATCGTGGGTGGATTTTATTACGCCCACCACGACAAAAGATCGTTTGATAAAAATTTGCTCCTCGGCTTCGGGTTTTCTTTATTTTGTATCGACAAAAGGCGTGACCGGACAGTCGCAGTTTAGTCTAAAACCCCTGCAAAATATCATTCGCGATGTCAGAAAAAAAACAAAAACGCCCATCCTTGCCGGATTTGGTATTCGAACAGCCGAACATGCGCGTGAGGCTGCAAGCCTGACAGATGGTTTTATTGTCGGATCGCGGATTCACGAAATTATCGAAGAAAATTTAAATAAAAGAGAATTTATTACCATTAAATTGCGTACAGAGTTGACCAAACTTTTATCAGGCATCGAACATGAAAAACACTTGATGGCATGATTCAAGGGCGAAGTTTGCGCCATGTCTGTAAAAATAAAAAGTATGGAATCGTTATTAAAATACCCTTCTCACGGAATAAAATTTTCAACCGGCAAAAAAAAATTTGACAATACCGTTAAATTTGTCGCTGCGAAAAATTTCGGAGAGAAAAAAAAAGAAAAACCCGTTATTTTAAAAGAATATCCCTATTTTGAAGCAAGCCCCGGCGAAATCATCAAAACCGAAAAAATATGGTATGTCGGCGCTGGAGCGACTGAAGAATTAACTTTGGACACGCTTGGGCTGAGTCTTTCCGGCGTTTTGAAAGATGCCGCAAAAAGTTTTAGCGCGGTAAATATTGAGTTTGATGCGGAAATTGAAAATAAAATTTCATCGGATAAAATATCCCGTCTCGCCATTACAGCGGTTGGAGTTGCAGTTTATCCGGTAGACTTTTTAAAAAGCAAACCCGAATCCGGTAAAATAATTCTGACATCTGTTCATTTTATGGTTTCGTCCGAAAGCATTCAGGCCTGGGAAGACATACTCAAGGTATACTCCAGACTTTTAAATCATATCAACGCAATGCGTCAGGTTCAGTCATTACCCGCCAATTATATTACGCCGGATACGATGGAAAAGCGCGCCCGGAACATGGCCGCAAAATTCGGGTTAAAGATTTCTGTGTATAACAAGGCGCAGCTTGAAAAAATGAGCGCCAATGGAATCGTTTCAGTAGGCAAGGGATCGGTAATTCCGCCCCGCATGATTATTCTGGAGTACAAACCGGCGGTCAAGTCATCGGCAAAAAGCATAAAAACTCTGGCTCTGGTGGGCAAGGGTATAACCTTCGATTCAGGCGGGATTTCCATAAAACCTTCGGCAGATATGCACGAAATGAAATACGACATGTCTGGCGCTGCGGCCAGCATTCACGCCATTGCCGCAATTGCTGAATTGAAATTAAATGTTCGCGTAATTTCTGCCATAGGGCTTGCCGAAAATATGCCCGACGGCGCCGCCGTGAAACCGGGAGACGTTTATACTGCGTACAACGGCAAAACAATCGAGGTTCAAAATACAGACGCGGAAGGCAGGTTGATTCTTGGAGATGTTTTGTCATATGTCGATGAAAATTACAAGCCCGATTTTATGATTGATCTGGCGACGCTAACCGGCGCCTGTGCGGTAGCGCTGGGAAGTTATTATGCGGGAATGTTTACAGATCACGCAGACCTGAAAAATCTTTTGCAGGAAACCTCCGAAAAATCCCTGGAACCGTTATGGCATCTGCCCATGGGTCCATTGTATCTGGCTCAAATGAAATCCGATATTGCCGATTACAACAACATCGGGGAACGATGGGGCGGGGCATCCAGCGCTGCAAGTTTTTTGTCGGTGTTTGTGGATAAAAAAACAAAATGGGCGCATCTGGACATTGCGGGCATTGCAGATATAAAAAAAGGATTTAATGTGTATCCTGCCGTTGCGACAGGATTCGGCGTTCGTTTATTAACAGAACTTGCCATGGAACTGGCAAACAGGAAAAGCTGACATGAATAAAAAAGCAAATCTGGCCATTATTGGCGGAACCGGATTATATGACATTGAAGGGTTTCAGAAAATAGAATCGTTTAACCCGGTTACGCCCTGGGGAAAACCATCCGATGAAATCGCTATTTGTGAATGGGAAGGTTTTCGCGTGGCCTTTTTACCAAGGCACGGAAAAGGACATTATATATCTCCGACCAATATTCCGCAGAAGGCCAATATTGCAGCGCTAAAAATGGCGGGCGTAGAAGAGATTGTCGCGTTTTCATCGGTGGGCTCCCTGAAAGAGGAAATTGCTCCGGGCGACTTTGTAATTCCAGCGCAGATTATTGACCGCACAAGGCACAGGGATGAGACATTTTACAATGAAGGAATTGTCGTTCATGTTTCTTTTGGAGATCCATTTGACCGGGAACTGGGCGATATTCTTTCAGAGGCCATAAAAAAAGAAGGGATTAAAATCCATAAAAATGAAACATTAGTCTGTATGGAAGGTCCGGCATTTTCGACGCGCGCCGAATCGAAACTATACCGAAGTTGGGGCGCCGGAATAATCAATATGACGGTTTTACCCGAGGCAAAGCTTGCTCGCGAAATGGAGATTTCCTACCAGATGGTTTGTATGTCCACAGACTATGACTCATGGAGGGAATCCGAAGAAGCCGTCAGCGCCGATCATATTATGAAAATTGTGTCCAAGAATACCAGCGCAGCCAAAAACATTATTCGCGATGTTATGCCGGTTTTTACAAAACGGGGAGAAAAATCTTCCATCTTGAAAGGCAGCGTAAAATTTGGCATAATGACATCCGTTGAAAGGCGAAATCCCGATATTTGCAACAAGTTAAATATGTTTTTACCCGGTTATTTTTGAGAGAAAATATTTTCACCGAAAATGAACTGGGCTGCATACGGCAAAAAGCCCTTGAGCTTGGTTTTATGGATGTGAAATTTCAGGCCGCAGTCAATCCTGATATAATCTGGCAAAAAAAATATCGGGAGTATATTAAAAAAGGCGGCCATGCTTCCATGAAATATCTGGAAAATATTGCGCCAAAATTTTCTTTAAAAAAAATATACAAACCCGCGCAAACCCTAACGGTATTTTCGCTGCCGTATATTTTTGATGCGGCAAAGGAAAATCAGGAGATCCATTCGGAATTTCAGGGTGCATGGGGAAAAAAATACACGGCGGCAAAGTATTGCGCAGGCCGGGACTATCATCTTGTCGCAAAAGAAAAACTGGAAAAGATTGTTTCCTTGCCCGGAATTGGGGCGGGCAGAATTGTTTGCGACACAACTCCTTTGCCCGAGCGTTATTATGCGGCTCTGGCGGGAATGGGATTTATCGGGAAAAATGCCATGCTCATTCATCCTGAAAACGGGAGTTATTTTTTCCTGGCTTTTATTTTGTTTGAACGTTCTTTGCCAGACGAAGAAAGAAATAAAGGGGCATACAATTTTGAAAAACAAATGTCTTTGTTTTGCGGCGCCTGTGACAAATGTGTAAAGGCTTGTCCCGGCGGAGCCCTTGACGGACAGGGAGGTTTAAACGCGCAGCGCTGCTACAGTTTTTGGAGTATTGAGAACAAACTCGATATTATTCAGGCAAAATTTAAAAAACTAAATTCAATCTTTGGATGCGATATTTGCCAGGATGTCTGTCCGTACAATGCAAAGCCTGTAACGACATCGCTTCCTGATTTTAAAGTTTCTGATTTAACGAAAAATATTCTGGATGGAAACATTGAAAATCAATCCCTGAAGGGAAGCTGCTACGAGCGTACCGGATTAAAGGGGCTAAAAAGGAATTTAAAATATCTGCAAGGGTACACAGACGCCTAAGGCTTCGGGCTCCAGGTTGATAAGAGCATCATGTCCGGACTTTGCCATTAAAAATGCAAAACAGACAATAACCATTTGGTGCTGGTAAAAATATAAAAGATTCCTATAATGGTTACTGCAATAGAAAAAAATATTTTGAGAAATTTTTCAGGCATATATTTGGCCACAACCGGGCCGATTTGGCCGCCAATAATTACCCCGGTTCCGGTAAAAATCATAATTTGCCAGATAATCAGTCCGGCCTGAAGGTTTAATATGGTAATTACCCAGTCCCCCATGGCTTCTGCCCAGATGGCCGTTGCATTTGCGCGCAATGTTTTTATATTCAGGCCACGCTCTAACAAAGGTTGGGCTGTCTCGCATATTCCGGTGCCGGTTGTCGCTGAAAAAAAACCGCCTAACAATGGAACCCACATAAAAGGATAAATATCTTCCACCGGAACATCGACCCGGCTTCCAAATTTTCCCTGCGCCACGCTTAAAAATTGTATGGATGCAATGACAATAATGACGACCCCCAGAAGCATTCGGAGAATATTGGCGTTTAAAACAACCAGAATATGCGACCCAAGAATAGCCCCTGGAATAGTCAGCATAACCAGCACAAGCCCAATTTCTTTTTCCACTTTACCCTGCATAAAGTAGCGAATTGATCCGGAGGTCATGCCCACAGTTTCTGTGGCCACGCCGGTAGCCACAGATCCAGGCAAGGCAATATGAATAAAAAGATAATATATTGGCTGAAACAATACCCCTCCGGAAAATCCCGATGAGTTGGCTACAATGGCGATGACAAAAGCGATGGGGAATAAATACCAGTACGTATACCAGGGGATGGCTTCCATTAAACAACCTCGCTGTTTGGCGTACTTACCTGGTATACTTTATACATATCAATTAACATGGAGAGAGCCGAAAGATCTTCTTTTAAAAGTTTTAAACGGTTTTTCATGTCGTGGGTCGATTTTTGCAGGTTTTTGATTTTCGATAGTTCAATGGTTTTTTTATTTACCGCCATGGAAACAATATCATCCTGAAGCGCTGTTTGAAGGGATTCTTCCATGTCGCCAATGATTTTTACAAACCGGTTCATTTCAAAGCGAATTTCTACAACAAGTTCCTGCAGGTTGGCATTCATATCGTTGATGAGTTTGGCCAATTGACCAATTTCATCATCGCGATAAATGTGGAGTGTGTAGGTAAGATCGCCGTCGGCTACTTTTTTTGCGCCGTCTACAAGCGAGTCAATGGGTTCGGCAATATCTTTGGAAAACAGCGAAAAGGAAATTACAATGGTGCTTAATATTACGAGAAAAAGCAACAGCATTCTGACCCGGAGATCATTGAGAGGTTGAAAGGCAGAGTTTAAATCCAGTTTGGCGGGGTCAAATGACTCAGGCAACTCAACGCTTTTTTTCAGGGTTTTAATATAGCTATTGGAGAGTTTGGTTCTAAAGTTTTGTTCGCTTACTTCCAGAATAACTTCGAGCGAAATGGAAATGGAAGCAATGGAAATTAAAATAAAATAAATCATGAGTTTTTTTTTAATTCGGGATTCATCGATTCCGACGAGGCTTTTTGCGGCATCGCATAATTTCCTTAGAGAATTCATATAACGAAAACAATGTAAAAATCAAAGGTATCCAAGCAAGCCGTTTTTTATAAAAAAAAATTGACGTTCGATTTCGTATAAAAAACTGTTGCTTATGAAATTATCAAATATTGTGATCGGAATTTTGTCTTTAATTGGAGCATTTGCCCTGTCTGTTGTTACGCAAATTTATCAACCGGCAGAAAAGGTAAATGCGCTCTGGCTGGTGGTGGCCGCTGCGTGTTTTTATGCAATTGCCTATCGTATTTACGGAAAATTTCTGGTTGCAAAAGTACTTACTCTCGATGAGCGCTATGTTACCCCGGCGCATCGCCTCAAAGACGGACGGGATTATCACCCCACCAACAAGTGGGTTTTATTTGGGCATCATTTTGCCGCCATTGCCGGCGCCGGGCCTTTGATTGGCCCTATTCTTGCGGCGCAGTTTGGTTACCTGCCCGGTTTTTTGTGGATTTTAATTGGCTCGATCTTTGGCGGAGCCGTACACGATATGGTGATTCTGGCGGCTTCGGTGCGTCGCAATGGTCGCTCGCTGGCGCAGATTGCCAAAGACGAGGTAGGACCGGTTGCTGGCGTAACTTCGGCCATTGCTGTTTTATTCATAATTATTGTCGCTCTGGCGGGTCTTGGGCTGGCCGTTGTCAACTCGCTTTATCACAGCCCGTGGGGAAGTTTTACCATTGGCGCTACCATTCCCATTGCGCTTTTTATGGGAGTGTATCTTTTCAAGCTTCGTCCGGGTAAAGTAGGCGAGGTAAGCGTCATGGGCGTGGCGCTGCTGGTGGCGGCTGTATATTTTGGCGGTTCCATCCACAACTCCAGTCTGGCCGCTTTTTTTGACCTCGATAAAAATTCGCTGGTGCTGATTATAGCCGCTTACGGGTTTATTGCTTCCGTGCTGCCGGTCTGGCTTCTTCTGGCGCCGCGCGATTATCTTTCCACATACATGAAAATTGGCACCATTATTATGCTGGCCGTGGGGGTGATCTTTCTGGCGCCCAATCTGGAAATGCCGGCAATTACGCAGTTTGTGCATGGCGGCGGCCCCATCATTCCCGGAACGGTTTTTCCATTTATGTTTATTACCATTGCCTGCGGCGCCATTTCCGGGTTTCATTCGCTGGTTTCTTCGGGAACCACGCCCAAGATGATTGAAAACGAAAACCAGATACAGTTGATTGGTTTTGGCGCCATGCTAACCGAAGGTTTTGTGGCCGTAATTGCGGTCATTGCCGCCTCGATTTTAATTCCCGGCGATTACTTTGCGATTAATACTAAACTTTCCTTTGAGCAGTTGGCGGCCATTGGTTTTCCTGTTAGTAGAATTACAGAGCTCAGCTCGATGGTTGGCGTAAACGTAGCGGGTCGTCCCGGCGGCGCTGTATCGCTGGCCGTGGGTATGGCGTCGATTTTTTCGGGTCTTCCGGGAATGTCGCGCCTAATGCCGTACTGGTACAACTTTGCCCTCATGTTTGAAGCCCTTTTTATTTTAACCACGGTAGATGCAGGTACGCGCGTTGCGAGGTTTATTTTGCAGGAATTGGGATCCTATGTATATAAACCTCTGGCGCGAACAGACTGGATGCCCGGCATACTCTTTTCCAGCCTCGCGGTGGTAGCAGCCTGGGCGCTTCTCATTTCATCGGGAAGCGTCTCGACCATCTGGCCCATGTTTGGAGTCGCAAATCAACTGTTGGCCGCCATCGCATTTTGCGTCGGGACAACGATCATCATAAAAATGGAAAAAGTAAAATACATATGGGTAACGCTGATTCCCATGATTTTTATGACCGTTACCACGCTGGTTGCCTCATGGCAGTTGTTTTTTATTTTTACCGAAAAAGCGGCAAACTTGCCGGACGAAGCGCTAACGTATAAAATTGACGCGCTGCTCGTGGCCGTCATGGCCGCGCTTGTGGTCGTGGCCATAACCGATTCGGTTTACAAATGGATCGGTTATTTTAACGGCAAACGCGAAATCATCACCAGCGAAATCGTCGAATGGGCCAGCGATCTAGAGGTTCATTGATTTGGGCGGCGCACATGGTTGCGCCGCAGGGGCATGACATATTATTCTGTTAGCCGTTTTATACTTTGCATCCGCAATACGGGCAATAAACAAACAATTTTTCGAGCTGGCTCAGGCAATGGCCGCAGGTAATTATTTTTTCCATAACAGATTTTACAGGAATACTTGTCTTGACCGTGCAGTTGTCCGGAATTTCCCCAAGAAAGCTCGATTCGTTGCCTTTTTCGGTAATGAGAAAAAGTTTTTCTTTGGCGCGGGTAATGGCCACGTAAAACAGGCGCCGTTCTTCTTCCAGAAGCAAGTCGTGGTTGGCCTGTTTGATGATTTGAAATATCCGGTCTTCGAGCCAGATGTCGGGGAATCCTCCGTAGCCTTCGGTGAGGCCTACAATAAAAACAGCGCGAGCTTCCAGGCCTTTGGCCGCATGAATGGTTTTTGCCTGAACCCGCAGACCTTCAGCTCTAAAACGCTCAAAATAGGGAAAGTACATTTTGCTTCGGCGGTACAAAAATAAAATATCTTCGGCGCCTGCGCCTTGCTCCTGCAATTTTTTAATTTCGTCTACGCAAAACTGAATATTTTCCTCTTCGATGTTGCCGGCAAAAACAGTTATTTTATGTTCCGATTTTTTTGAGGCGCGAATATCCTTTTCAATTTTAAATTTGTTGTGGCTGATAACTTCATTGCTTGCGCCGACAATGTGTTGCGTGCTTCGATAATTTAAATTCAGTTTAAATATTCGGGCGTCGGGAAAGTGTTTTTCAAATTCAATAATGTAACCAACGTTTGAGCCGCGAAAACCATAAATGCTCTGCCAGTCGTCGCCCACGCAAAACAAGCGCGTATCTTCTGTAAGGAGCAGTTTGATTAATTCGACCTGCAAGGTGTTTACGTCCTGAAATTCGTCCACAAGAATATATTTGTACTTGCCGGTAAATTTATGGGAAATATCCGGATGGTTTTTCAGCAGGGATATGCTGGTAGAAATCAAATCGTTAAAATCCAGATACGATTTGTCTGCGCAATATTCTTTATATTTTTTTATCACAGGAATGGCCAGCGTATAAAAATTTCGAATTCTTTCATGCGGGTCTTTTTTTGATTTTGTCAGAACGCTTTTTGGATCAATATTTTCTACTTTAATCATGTCCGTTACGCGCATAACCTGGACAACAAAGTCTTTTACATCTTCGTGATAGCGGGCAAATTCTTCCATAAAAGAAAGAGATACATTTTGATGATAGTTTGAGGGCAGCCTGTTTTTAACAATTTTATCGAGGGAAGCGTTAAACAAGGCGGAATCCCTGGTCATGGCCTCGAATGTTTTTACAAGAAGCAAATTGCCTTTTTCAAACTGCTGTTCCTTGTTTATGGTGGAATAGCTTTTATTACTGACGTGCTCAATGTATAGATTGGCGGCGGGAATATAAAAGTCGGGATGAAAGTCAAAATCTTTCACGTTGAGAAAGGGTTCATACTCAAAGGCAATGCTGCGACGGTACAGCCAGTCGGCAATAAACTGCTCCGATTTGGATCTGACTTTGGTTCCGTTGAGCGTGGTGTAGTATTTGCCATCATGCGAAATCTGGTTCTTGAAGTTTTTTTCCAAATGAATTTTATCAATTACATAGTCGAGAATATATCTCTTGAGATCCAGCAGGTAGGCGTTGTCGTTGCATTGTTCTATCAGCAGCCTGTGAAAAACCTCAAAGACGGTTTCCGTTGCCGCGTACTTTGCAAGTTCGTCCTCTTCGCTGCGTTTTTCGTCGCCGATAATTTTAAACTTGTTGTCAAATTCCTTCCCGCCGGAATTGCGCAGCATGTTGTAGCAAAAACCGTGAAACGTCTTGACGGTTAAACCGTCGATCCATCGGATTTTCTTCATGTACCGGAAGCGCTCGCGTTCTTTGTCTTTTTTACTTTTTTGTTTGTCGTACAGGAACTTTTGATACTGGCCGGATTCGTCGGCAGAAATAATCAGGCGATCTGTCATTTCATTAGCGGCGTTTTTTGTAAACGTAATGGCCAGAATTTCCGATGGTTTGACTGATTTTTCTTCTATAAGATAAATAATTTTCTGTAGCAGGGTTTTTGTTTTTCCGGAACCGGCTCCAGCCAGAACCAGAACGCGTATTTTATCGCAGATAACGGCCTTTCGCTGGCTTGAGTTTAAAGCGCTTAAATCTGTTTTGGGGGATCTAAAATAATTTGCGGGCATTGTAAAATCTTGAACAAGCAATGGGGCGAAGATGGAGGGCGTCAATCATTTTGCAGGTAATGGAACCGCCCTGGAATCAGCGAACGCGCATTTTATTGGATGCTGACGCGAATTTCGAAGCTCATGTCCATGCTCAATCTGTGGGCGGCGTTCGCACACAATCCGGCAAATGCTCACAGAAGACGTGCGTTTCTTTTTGTCGTTGGCCATGAAAAAATAATAGACAGCGTCAATCCTTCAAAAAAAATCATATTGTGAAAAGCGGAATTATTATTCTTGATTTTGGCTCCCAGTACACGCAGTTAATTGCGCGCAGAATCCGTGAGCTTGGTTATTTTGCAGAGATTCACCCTTTTTTTATTTCTCTGGATGAAATAAAAAAATTTCAACCCGGCGGCATTATTTTATCGGGAAGCCCCGCGTCCATTTATGACCAGAATGCGCCGACGCCCGACAATCGGATATTTGATCTGAATATTCCAATTTTGGGAATATGCTATGGGTTGCAGGTTGTTGCGGCCGGATATGGAGGAAAAGTAGAGCCCTCCAATCGCCGTGAATATGGAAAAGCTTCTCTTGAAATAAGTATTCCGGATGGAATATTCGAAGGCATTCAAAACGGTTCGCAGGTCTGGATGAGCCACGGAGACAAAGTAGCGCAGATTCCGCCGGGTTTTGAAACTATGGCGCATACCGAAAACTCGCCATTTGCCGCCATCAGGAACAAAAGCAGGAATATTTATGCAGTTCAATTTCATCCGGAAGTGGAGCACAGTCGTTTTGGCAAACTAATTTTAAAAAATTTCGCCCAAAATGTGTGTTTGTTAAAGCGCACATGGAATATGAAAAATTATGCAAAAAAACAGATTTTCGAAATAAAAAAAATTGTGGGAAGAGAAAAAGTAATTCTTGGTTTATCCGGAGGAGTTGATTCCATGGTAACCGCCCGGTTAATTCACGATGCCATTGGCGATCAGCTTACCTGTGTATATGTGGATCACGGTCTAATGCGCCGAAATGAAACTGAAGCGGTAGTGAAACGATTTGGCTCTGCATTTCATATTCCGCTGCGCGTGGTAAATGCCGAAGAGCGTTTTTTATCTGCTCTTTCGGGAGTTACCGATCCGGAAAAAAAACGTAAAATCATTGGCAAACTTTTTCTGGAGGAGTTCCAAAAGGTTGCCACAGAAGGCGCACATTACGAGTTTTTGGCTCAGGGAACTTTATACACGGACGTTATTGAATCGGTTTCCGTCAAGGGACCTTCTGATACAATAAAATCACACCATAACCGCGTTCAGGAAGTCATGGAGATGATTCAGGCAGGACGCATAATTGAACCGCTCAAGGAATTATTTAAAGACGAGGTTCGCCAACTTGGTTTGACCCTTGGAATGCCGCGGGAACTTTTATTCAGGCATCCATTCCCGGGACCAGGGCTCGCCATCCGTATTATTGGCGAGGTGACATCTCCGAAATTATTTTTACTTCGCCAGGCAGATTCTATATTGCTTGAAGAACTAAAAAAGCAGGGACTATATGACAAGGTTTGGCAGGCTTTTGCTGTGTATTTGCCGGTGCAGTCCGTGGGCGTCATGGGAGACAAAAGAACATACGAAAATGTTATAGCTCTTAGAATGGTGGAAAGTAGCGACGGGATGACCGCCGATTTTGCGCGGGTGCCGCATGAGTTTCTCGCCTTTGTCTCCAGCCGGATTATCAATGAAGTGGCCGGAATAAACCGGGTGGTCTACGATATTTCGACCAAGCCTCCGGCTACAATTGAATGGGAATAGGCAATGAATAAAAAATATCTGCTGAATTTTTTTTTGGTTTTCTTTTTAACAGATCTTGTTGTGCAACATGTTTCCATCTGGAGCTCTGAAAACAAAAAGGAATCTGGCAATGAAATCTGGACATTATCCTTTGAAAATATAAAAAAAGAGCAGGTGTCATTGTATTGCGAGGTAGCCCGCAGCGAAGCCGACAAAAGACGCGGTTTAATGTTTCGGGAAAAACTGGAGCCGGATATGTGTATGATCTTTCTTTACGAGAAACCCACTCCGTTGACCTTCTGGATGTACAATACCAAAATCCCCCTTTCCATTGCCTTTATCAATGAAGATTTGCATATAATGGATATTTTTGACATGAAACCCTTTGATGAAAGTATTATCAGCTCCACGAATCCAGGTATATACGCAGTTGAGGCCAATCGCGGCTGGTTTAAAAAACATTTCATTTATTCCGGATCATTCGTTAAAATTGAGAAAAAGGACAAAAGGATAAAAACAACTCCATAATTTGCAATGGACGCCTCTGCATTAGTTACACGGAAAATTTCAAACGATCAGTCCTACCGGGCTCTTCTGGTGGGTCAGTACGGTTCAACAGAATATGCCGATTTTGAAATTCAGGAAGAGTCTTTACACGAACTGTTTCTTTTGAGCGATACAGCCGGCGTTGAACATGTATCAGACATGATGGTGTATGTTCTCAAACCCGACCCGGCTTATTTTGTACATCATGGAAATCTGGAATTGATTTTAAATAAAATCCGTCAGAAAGAACTTAATCTATTAATTATTGATGTGAACTTGAAGCCAACGCAGCTAAGAAATCTTGAGGAATATACAAAAACCCGTGTTTTGGGGCGGGTGGAGTTGATTCTCGATATTTTTGCCATGCGCGCGAAAACGAAAGAAGCTGCATTGCAGGTGGAACTTGCCCAACTTTCGTATATTTTGCCCAGATTAACGGGTCTCGGAGGGGTACT
The DNA here is from genome assembly GCA_029858425.1 of Spirochaetia bacterium. Lineage (GTDB taxonomy): Bacteria > Spirochaetota > Leptospiria > Turneriellales > JAOUFE01 > JAOUFE01. The sequence goes on from JAOUFE010000034.1 coordinate 21,936, forward strand.
TTCGAGGCTTGGAGGGGGCATCGGAACACGAGGTCCAGGAGAGTCCAT
>JAOUFE010000157.1 GCA_029858425.1 Spirochaetia bacterium
TCTCCGGAATTTTTATCCGGAAAGGGCGAAATATTATAGTTTTATCGTCGTTTACAGTTAAATCAAATTGGCGCGAGCTTTTTACCTGCGTGAGTTTGGGAGCATTAACAAATAATTTGAAAAATCAAAAAAAGTTTGACACATAGGCACTGGAAATGTAACTGACAATATCCAAAAGCTATAAGTAAGCAGCGGACAGGGAATTGCCAAACCAACCAGCTCTGCTGGAAGATTTGAAATAAATTTTATCTGCCCAATGCGTCTTAAAAGAATTTGGAGAAACTGGTTTTTGAAATGAAATGCTTTTAAATATTTCATAAGGAGGAAGTATGAATTTTTTACCAGAAGCATATAGCACCGTTGCCCCGGGGATCAGCGAGTTGTTTAATCTGATATTTGGATTAACAACTTTTTGGTTTATTGTGGCCTATGGCGCGGCGTTTTACGGGATATTTACTTCTCTAAAAACAAAGGGTGGTAAAGCAAAATACATTACTGGCGAAAGCTTTAGCGAGTCAAAGCTGGTGTGGATTGTTGTGATTCTTGTGATTGCCTGTGATTTTTGGATTGATATCAAGACTGCTCATCAGTGGTCTTCGGTTGAGATCGAGGCAGACATGCCTAAAGGCGACATGGATATAAAAATCGTTGGAAGACAATTCCAGTGGGAGTTTGTATATCCGGGCAAGGATGGAAAATTGTTTACAGAAGATGATGTAGGAGTGGCAGACGGTAACGATGGAGAGCTTGTATTACCAATTGGTAAAGTAACAAAACTTCATATTACATCTGCAGATGTACTTCATGCCTTCTTTGTAAGACAGTTTGGATTTAAGCAAGACGCTATTCCTGGTCGGGTTTTAACTCGATGGGTTCAACCAACGAAAGAAGGTCGAATAGAGTTGACTTGTGCAGAAATTTGCGGGCCAAATCATGGTACGATGAGAAACTGGGTTAAGATTGTTTCACAGGATGAATTTGATAAATATGTGAAATCGCTTAATTCAAACAAAGTCGCCATGTTAACCCCCTTAGGAGAATAAATATGAGTGAACATCATGAACAAAGTTTTTTATCAAAGTATGTGTTCTCAACAGACCATAAGTATATAGCAAGACAATACTTTTTAACAGGCGTTGTATTTGCTTTTATCGGCGGTTTGTTTGCAATTGCGTTTCGTTCGCAGTTGGCATGGCCGGGAACCAATATTCCGATCATTGGAGTATTGGACGGAATGAAGTATAACATGCTGGTTACCAATCATGGTTTAATTATGATTTTCTGGGTTGCGATGCCTATTTTATTGGCTGCTCTTGGAAATTTTGTTATTCCTTTAATGATTGGCGCAGATGATATGGCGTTTCCATTACTCAATATGTTATCATATTGGATATTTTTGGTGAGCGGTGTATTATTGGTTGCTTCCTGGTTAATGCCAGGCGGCGGAGCTGCAACAGCATGGACAATGTATCCGCCTTTGTCGGCAACACAAAACGTAGATCCAGATGCAGGTTTGATTGTAAATCTGCTAACAGGCGGATCTATTTTGATTCTTGCCGTTGCTGTGGAGTTTGCTTCTATGTTATTGGGAGGTATCAACTTTGTTGTTACTACAATCAACATGAGAGCAAAAGGCATGAAATTAATGGATGTACCAGTAGTGGTATGGATGTTGATTTTAGCAACTGTTGACTTTATGTTTTCAGTTGGTCCTTTAATTGCAGGCGCAGTAATGCTTCTGTTTGACAGGATATTTAATACCGGATTTTATGATCCAGCAAGAGGTGGAGATCCAATCTTGTTTCAACATCTTTTCTGGTTTTTTGGTCACCCTGAAGTGTATGTAATATTGCTTCCAGCAATAGGCGTAGCTTCAGAGATTATTCCTGTCTTTTCAAGGAAGCCTTTGTTTGCCGCCAGATGGCAAATTATCATGGCTGTTTCTTCGGCTTTCATTGCATTTATTGTATGGGCTCACCATCAATTTGTTGCAGGTATTGACCCAAGAATGGCCGAATTTTTCAGCGTAGCTACCATTATTATTTCAATTCCGTTTACATTTATAATGTTTGCAAATATTGCAACATTGTTTAACAGTCAAATTGAATTAAAAACGCCAATGCTCTGGGCATTAGGATTCGTCTTTATGTTCCTCATAGGCGGCGTTACTGGTATATATTGTGGTTCAGCTGGTTTTGATATGTACATCCATGATAGTTATTTTGTGGTTGCACACTTTCACTACACGTTGATTCCAGCTACCTTTTTTGGCGGATTTGCGGCATTTTACTTCTGGTTTCCAAAATCTACAGGTAAAATGTTGGGCGAAGGTCTGGGAAAACTGCATTTCTGGTTTACCGTTATCGGTATAAACATGTTTTCTTTCCCACTATTTTTTTCCGGATTGTACGGCGAGCATAGAAGAATATTCAACTATGCGGCTTATCAACCAATGATGGCTGACTGGATAATAAATATCCGTCATATTTCCACCATTGGAGCGATGATCCTTGGAGCGGCTCAATTAATATTTGTGCTAAACCTTATAATAAGCGCAATGAGCGGCGAAAAAGCGGGAAAAAACCCATGGAAATCAAATACCCTTGAATGGGCAGCAGAATCTCCCCCTCCACATGGAAACTTTGCAACTCCTCCGGCATGCTACAGAGGGCCGTATGAGTACAGCAATCCAAAAAAGAGCGGTTCAGATTTCTGGCCTCAAAGTGAACAATAGTGTTCCAAAGAGAAAAGGAAGTGAAATATGAGTGATGTAACAATAGAAAAGATGCCCATAGGAAGACTGGGTGTATGGCTTTTAATTGCCGGCGAATTAGTAATTTTCGGCGGTTTTATTGCCTGCTATATATTGAGCAGATTAGCCTATCCAGAATTTGGATCACCAGAAGCAGCCGGCGCATTGAGCGTTACAGTTGGTACCATCAATACATTGATTCTACTAATCAGTAACTGGACAATGGTCGTTGCCAATGACGCAGCCAAGGAAAAAAATACAGCCAAGGTAAAAAACTTTATGTTATTAACTTTGGCGCTTGGTTTGCTCTTTTTGGCCATAAAGCTGGGATATGAATGGCCCCATGATATAGCAGAAGGTCATACCATAAGCAGCGATGCGGCGATAAAAGGTCAGGCAGCAGCTTCAGAGGTAATGAAGGTCAGTTTATTCTGGTCTTATTATTTTCTAATGACAGGCTTCCATGGACTGCACATAGTAGTCGGTAGTTTGGTCATATTTATCGTAATGTTGGGTGCAAGCAAGGGAGAGCATTTACACAGAGTTGAGTTGGCAGGCGCTTATTGGCACCTTGTTGAATTGGTCTGGGTAATTCTATTTCCTATGTTTTACCTGATAAAGTAAGGAGAAAAATATGAAAATAGTAACACTCGATAAAGATTACCACGAGCATCAAAATTTTGTAGTGATTCTTGGAATTATTGCAGTTTTGGTGATTGCTATGGTAGGCGTATCAATGGCTGGTCTAAGCAAAAGCACCCATGTATTAACCATAGGCGCTTTGGCGACAATTCAGTTTTATATAGTTCTCTCAAACTTGATGCATTTAAAGTTTGAGCCAGCGCTAATTAAACTGTTTGCTTATTTATCAGTTATTTTTATCGTAATGTGGATTTTTGCGGTAATTCCGGATTCAGTATTGATTCCGTTGGTTATTACACAATAATGACATCTATTACAGATAAAAAAACTGCTAATCGGAGTACCGTTCTAACGAACGGTACTCTCGGTATGATCCTGTTTGTCGCAACAGAGGTTATGTTCTTTAGCGGTTTAATAAGTTCGTTTATTATTAATGGTTCGGATAATGTGGGCGCATGGCCCCCAAAGTGGCAGCCCCGGTTACCGGTTGTTAACACAGCGCTAAATACATTGCTGTTATTGGCAAGCGGCGTAACGATGTATCTTGCCGTGCGAAATATAAACAAAGATAAGGAGCAAGGCAAAATTTCCCGAAACCTGATTTTGACAATGATCCTGGGCGGATCGTTTGTTGCGATTCAGGGTGTAGAATGGATTAATTTGCTTCAGGCTGGAATGACGTCAACTTCCAGCGTATTTGGAGCATTTTTTTACACGATTATTGGCGCGCATGGTTTTCACGCCTTGATGGGTGTTTTATATCTTGTTTATGTATCTACAAAAATAATAAAAACAACAGAGTACAAGGTCAAGAAAAATCTAATCCATGTTCTCAGCATTTACTGGTATTTTGTTGTGTTATTGTGGCCAGTATTGTACGTTTTGGTATACATATTACCTTCAAAAAATTAATTAAGGATTTTAAAATGAATTTATTGAAAATTGTTTTAAGTGTATTTGCTTATCTGGTATATTTAATGTCGCCTGCTGTAATCATGGCGTGTTCTTCATGTAATGTCAAATATGCGTATACGCAGAAACAGTTAGATGCATATTTTGGAACAACATTCTTAATGGCTATATTGCCTGTATCATTTGCAGGGTTGCTGGTATATGCCGTATATAAAAGCGCAAAGTCTCAAAATCAAAATTAATAATTTCTCAAAAATTCCTGATTAGCCGTTCGGGGAGGGTTTTCCCCTCCTGCTCCGGCCTTGCAAACAAAGAAAAGCAATTCTATTTTAATAAAAAAGTTATGATTAGATTTTCCAGAGCATTACATATATTATCATGCCCGTAAATGATACGTAAACCCATACAGGAAAGACCCAGCGCGCTGTAGCCTTGTGTTTTTCCTTTTGTCCTTTCAAAGCATGAACAACCATTTTAACTATAAATGGTAAAACTATGACCGAAAGAATGACATGCGAAATTAAAAGTGTAAAATAAACATACCGTATCCATCCATGCTTTTGGTAATGAAATACCTCGCCGATACTGATATAATAATATAAATACAATACGAGAAACAAAGCCGAAGCGCTCAATGCGCACATCATGGCAATACGATGTTTATTCTCTTTGTCATTTTTAATAAAAAAATACCCAATTAAAAGACTGATAAAACTCAGTGCATTAAAGCTGGAAAATAGCCCTGGTAAACTTTCAATATTCATAATAACCAGCTTAAAAAAACCAGATATACGTAAAATCCAAATTTAAAAAAATCCGAATGCTCCCAAACTCGCGCAGGTAAAACCCGCGTCCCAATTTGATTTTATGGCAAGGAGTATAAAATTTGCAGGGATTCTCCATTTTGGGATGAAATTTTCGGGAAAAAGCGAACCTTTCTTCAATTTACCTGCGCGAGTTTGGGAGCATTAAA
>JAOUFE010000035.1 GCA_029858425.1 Spirochaetia bacterium
ACCGCTTTTGGCGCCGACGAACTTGCATTTTTGTTTGTAGTTTCCGACGTGCAAGTTTCGGATGAATTGCAAATCAAAATTTTGAAATCGTTTAGACAAAAATGCGCCCGCTGCTGGATCTACCGCAATTTAAACACAGATCAGCTTTGCGATCGCTGTATCAGGGTTTTGCAAAAATAAAAAGGGGTAGCGCCGTTCGCAGCGCGATAGCAACAAAAATGCCTCGTCCGCCAATATCGACTCTGGGCTGAAATCAACACTATCAATGGTGAAAATAAGCGTTTTTGGCGCGCTTCGCATGCAAAAAACATAAAATTCCTCTCAAATGAATAGGTTAATACCCGAACCATATTTATGCGACGATCTAATTATACGAGTATCAAGCGGCATTCATTTTCTGTATGTCTTCCAGAGTCTGATAGATTATTGGTGAGTACGGTATTGGAATAGTAATCCACGGTCTTTTCCACCATTGATCTGGAGACCATTTCTCGTAAAACACCGTATCGTAATATGGCATCTTCAGTTTGTTATTGCGAGTTGGCGATAAATATCGACATATTTTGGTGCCATGGTAGAATATTTCATGCCATTTTACAAAAAAATTTTCCAGTTTGGGCAAAAACCAGTAAAGCGCCATGCGAATTAGATGGGACACGGTTATGCCAAGCCGCATGGCGGCCAAGCGGATGAGCTTTTCGTCATCTCCGTAGAGGCACATCATATGGCGGTGATATTGTTTGGCGGATTTCTCGCATGCTTTGACTGTATTGCTATGGATTTTCATAGCTTTAAGCATTCTTAAGTTCTTTTTCCTGGCTAATCGGAACACGCAATACCGTGTAATCCACGAATAAGTACACCCCCTACCCTCGGCAGACTTTTGCACCCTGCTCCACAACTCCGCATCCAAGCGAACCTCCCAAAGACAGGCAATAGGAATTCTGTAAAATCTCAATTGCTTTTTGCATTTCATAAAAGTATATCCCTAAAATATGAAAATATTTTCACCTTTTTCAAAAAAAATCAGATTGCTATTTATTTTTTTATACCAATACAGAAGTATCTTCAATCGGATACTTCAACCTTATTGTGATAAAAATATTCAATTAAAGTACAAAAGTACCATAATTTCTTGCCTGAAAAGGACGGATATCCTATTTACATTTCAAAAAAACATGCCTATACTCAAGGCATGAAAAGAAAATATTTCAAATCAAAACAATGTGCAAAAAGCGCATTGTTGTTATTGGTAATATCGGGTTTCGCACAAACCTATGCCGTGGACAATGAATCGCATGATTATCTTTATTTCAAAGATATATATCACACTCGATTTAAATCCATTGAGCAGGCGGAAAAGGCAAAAGAAGAAAACCAGTTTGATTTTCAAACACTTCTGGAATATGCAAATTTTTATTATATAACAGGCGCCGGGCTGCCATTAAAAAGCAAGCTCAGCGTTGAATACTCATTAAAAGCTCTGGAAGTGTATCAAGCGTTATGGAAAAAAAGATTTTCCGATCCCCGAATGCAGCTTCTTATGGCCAACGCCCTTCTTTTTCAGGGAACCAACCCCAACATCAATATTGGCACGCTGGTGGAATATGTGTTTCGAGGCCGAAATCTCTACAGCATGATTATTGATCGATACCCTCAAAACCTGGAGGCAAGACTTGGACGAGCCCGTATCAATATGGGACTGAATTCGGCGACAGGCCGCCCGGACGCCATACACCGCGAGGATATCCGCATTTACCTGGAAGGATATCCAAAACTGCCCAAAGATATGCAGGACAACCCTTATTTTAAACCGGGACTTCATGAAATGTATCTGGCAAAAGCCATGCTCGCCATCGAAGTCAGACAATGGCAGGAAGCCGAAAAATACCTGAAACTCATTGATCCTTCCTGCTTGTTTGAACATGCTTTAAAAATGTACGACGAAGCAATTAAGAAAATTGAAAAAGGAGCCCCAAAATGAACATGATTGAACTGGAAAACGTCTCTAAAATTTTCTATCCGGGAAAAATTCCAGCCATCGCATTGCAAGATGTTTCCCTTCAGGTTCAAGCAGGGGAATTTCTGGTTGTGGCAGGCGCCTCAGGAAGCGGTAAAAGCACATTGTTGAATCTCATTGGTTTGATGGATGAACCAACCATCGGAAAAATCATCATTGATTCTGTCGAGTCGAACCACAAAAAAGAAAAAGAATTAACCCACCTCCGCCGCAATTATCTGGGATTCATTTTTCAGAGTTTTCATTTAATTCCAACCCTCACGGTCTTTGAAAATGTGGAGCATCCTTTACGCAACATTGAACGCGACATTTACAAACGCCGTCAGATGGTCGAAACCGCCCTGAACGACGTTGCTTTACTGGATTATATGCAACGATATCCCAATGAAATTTCCGGCGGTCAACAGCAACGGGTAAGCATTGCCAGAGCCTTTGCCAAAAATCCGGCCATTGTGCTGGCCGATGAGCCCACAGCAAATCTCGATTTTGCCAATGGCGTTTCCATTTTACAACTGATGGAAAAAATGAACCGTCAGAAAAAAGTCACCTTTATTCTGGCAAGCCATGATCCGGAAATCCTATCCATGAGCCATCGCCAGATTTTGTTAAAAGACGGAAAAATCATGAAAGATACATCTGCCAAAAAAGGAGGGGATTATGAAAAATAGGATTCTTTCTATAGCCTGCGATTTGTTCGGGTTTATTAAATTTATCGTGAAAAATATATGGCGAAACCGTCGCAGAACAATTATCACGATGGCCAGTATCGCCGTTGGCACCCTTACGCTGGTTCTTTTGCAAAGTTATGTACAAACCATGGACATGGGTTTAAAGGCCGACGCTGTGCAAAAACAATTCGGCCATATTCAAATAGCGGCCAATGGTTATTTTGAGGGGGATGAAAACTCTGGCGAGCATATGATGAGTCTGGATGTGGTAAATCTGGTTACAGAAAAAGCCATGGAGTTAAAACAGGTAGATTTTGTAAACAACAGGGTACATTTGACAGGTATCATTGGCACGCAAAAAAAATCCACCATTTTTATGGGCATTTCCGGAATACCCGAAGCCGAGGCATTAATGGCTCCAACTCTTCTCAAAGGGAAACTTCTTTCAGCAAGCGATCCTTACGGAATAATGATTGGCAATGCCATGGCCAAAAAACTTGGCGTGGATATTGGCGAGAGTCTCATTGCCTTCGTATCTACCGCATCTGGTTCCCAGGAAGCCATCAGCGTAAAAGTTCGGGGAATTTACGACGCCCTGATGCCGGAGCAGGAAAAGGTAATTATTTACATGCCCATAAATTCAGCCTGGGATCTCATGCTCGAAAAAAGTTCCCACAGAATATTGATTTTTTTAAACGATCCGGCAAAACTTGATCAGATTAGCCAGATCATGCAGGATTTCATTCAAAAAAACAACCTGCACCTTGAGGTTCGCAGCTGGGAACAATTAGCTGTTTTTATAAAGCAGATTGTTGGAATGTTTCAGGGCATGATCATGGTGGTCGCCGTCATTGTATTTCTGGTAATTATTTTCAATATCCAGAACACCATGCACATGGCCATTCATGAACGTTTCCGCGAAATTGGAGCCATGCGAGCCATGGGTTCCAGTCGCATGGAGATTGTTCGCTCGTTTCTGGCCGAAGGGTTTTTTATGGGACTATTTGGAGCCCTTGCCGGAATGGCCATTGCGCTGGTTTTAATGCCCTATATAAACTCCCTGCACCTGAATTTACCTCCGGGACCTGGCTCTGACAAGCCTACGCCGATTATGTTTACCGCAAGCAGCGCAATATTTCTACACGCTCTTCTGGTAAATTTATTTACCGCTTTTTTTGCATCCATTTTCCCGGCGCTAAAAGGATCAAAAATAAAAATTATCGATGCGCTCAGGTATGTTTGACTGGAACTGAAAATGAAACTGTATGCCCTGTTAAATATTTCCACGCCTCCGCCGCAACCGTGTGCGGCGGACCACACTTTGATAAAAATATAAAAATGGAGAAAAAATGAAAATGAAAAAAATAATAAAAACAACGACGATGATTATTTTAACAATTATCTTTAGCGTAAAAACAATATTTGCAAGCGAGGTTCAAAAAAAATACACTCTGACAAAAATCACTCTGATTGGCAATACCAGAGTTACTGAAAGGAAAATCCGGGAACTTGTTTCTGTTCAGGAAGGCATGAAACTTACGGAAAGCGAACTGGAGTTCCGAAGCAGGATGTCCAAAGCCAAAATGCAAAACAGCGGCCTGTTTATGTTCGTCGATATAAATTTTCAGACCCACGAAGACGGATATTGTGATATGATGATCTCAATGGGGGAAAATGTAATTCTTCTGGACATGTTTGCCCTGGAAGACGGCGGTTTTACGCGCTTTAGTTCTCTCTCGGAAAATGCGCCGGATTTTGGATTTATGGTGGGATCCAAAACCCAGGCATTTTATTTGAGATTTCCGTATTTATGGAACACTCCCGTGAATCTTGCCACAACCATTGCCCACCATTCATATTCAATGACTCTAAATCCATTAAATGAATATGCCTACGAGGCCGCATCGGGAAGAGCCGCTCTGGATATGGCAATCCTGCCCGACTGGAAAATCAAGATACCTGCCGTATATCGTTACAACATCAAAGGAGATTCGCATTTTGCAAGCACCGGTGATCTTTCCACGGGACTGGAAACCCTGATTGACTTTTCGCACTTCAAGGATGTCATTTATACTGGCTTTGATATCCAGGCCGCCATTACTCAAGGCATTGTCAGCTTTCCCTGCACGATGGTTTTTGCCGGAGCCAATGTATACATTAAACCTGCAAAATGGGAAGAGGTAATATTACGGGGAAGATATCGCTCTGTACTATCCGGTAATGTGCCCGATTATCTTTTGTATCGCATTGACAATGAATACCAGATTCGCGGACAAATTGCAAACCATTACTTTGGTCGAAGCAGCGTTGTTCTCAATGCCGAAAACTGGTTGCGCGATATTTTTGTCTCTCCTTCGGCCGTAACCAACATCCATTTTAGTTTGATTACCTTTGTCGATCTTGGTACCGCTGGCGACCAAATTGCCCCAATCGGCATTAAAGATTGGAATCTTTCCGTGGGCGGCGCTCTGTCTGTGGAATTCAGCGCCCCCCTGAATCTTGCCCTGCAGGCCGGATATGCGCAGGAGCTCTGGCAAAATACCGGCGGACAGTTTTACGTTAAAATTGGCTACGAATACCGCAAGGGCAACTTTTTTGAGTAGCCCGGAAATAGACTGTTTCGGAGGTCGACACCTTCAGGCGTTTTCCTCCCGGAATACTTTTGATTTTCGCAGACTGAGGGAATTTGTAACCACCGAAACAGAACTCATGGCCATGGCCGCCCCGGCGATCATCGGGTTTAAAAATCCAAGAGCGGCAAAGGGTATGCCAACAATATTATAAATAAATGCCCAGAAGAGATTTTGCCTGATCTTGTTGATGGTTTTTCTGGAGAGTTTGATGGCGCGAACCGCTGCCATCAAACTGCCGTGCACGAGGGTAATGTCGGCGGATTCCATTGCGATATCGGTACCGGTTCCAATGGCCATGCCAACGTTGGCGGCGGTCAATGCCGGGGCATCATTGATTCCATCGCCAATCATGGCCACGAACCGTCCCTCTTTTTGAAGTCTGCGGACTTCTTCCACTTTGTCGGAGGGCAAAACCCCCGCAATGACATGATCTATACCCACGCTTTGCGCAATGACTCCGGCGCTTCCTGCGTTATCGCCCGTAACCATATAAACATGGATTCCCATGGACTTCAACGCCTGAACAGCTTTTGCGGAATCTTCCTTGACGGCATCCGCAAGCGAAATGATCCCCTCAATTGAACCGTTGGCCGCTATTATTATGGAAGTCTTGCCGCTTTTTTCAAACGCGCCAACCTGGTTTTCAATGGTCGCCACATCCAGATTTTTCTCCTTTATCCAGTCAATTTTTCCGGCAAGAATCTGTATTTCCTGACCTTTCAAAACGTATGTTACCGAAACTCCTTTTCCGGGAAACGAATCAAATGAAACCGGATCCGGAATTTCGCCCATCCGGGCTTCGGCTGCTGTCACTATACTTTTTGCCAAAGGATGTTCCGACCTTTTTTCGGCAATGGCCGCATGCAGCAACAGTTCATCGCGGGATAATTTTCCGGTCGCGATAACATCGCTTACTTCCGGTTTTCCTTTTGTGATGGTTCCGGTTTTATCCAGAATCATTGCATTGATTTTTTCGGACTGCTCCAGCGCCTCGGCATTTTTTATGAGAATTCCATGGGAAGCGCCCAGACCGCTGCCCACCATCAAGGCGGTTGGAGTGGCAAGGCCAAGGGCGCAGGGACAGGCGATAACCAGCACGGCAACCCCGTTAATAATTCCGGATGAAAAATCGTGGAAGACAAAAAACCAGATCAAAAAAGCGCCAAACGCGACAAGAATCACAACCGGAGCAAAAATCCCCGCAACCTTGTCAGCCAACCCCTGAATGGGAGCTTTGGAACTTTGGGCTTCTTCAATAGTACGTATGATTTGCGCAAGCATCGTCTTTTTGCCAACCGCTGCGGCGCGCATTTTAAACGATCCCGACTGGTTGAGGGTTGATCCGGCTACTGAGTCGTTGAGATTTTTTTCCACCGGCAGACTTTCGCCGGTTAACATGCTCTCATCCACGGTGGAAACGCCTTCGGTAATTGTGCCGTCTACGGGAATTTTTTCGCCGGGATATACAACAAGGATATCGCCGACAACGACATCGCCAATGTCTATCCGGGCTTCCTTGCCGTTTTTGATCACCCTCGCTGTTTTTGCCTGAAGACCAATCAGCTTGCGGATTGCCTCGGAAGTTTTCCTTTTTGCCGCAGACTCCAGATATTTGCCGTACAAAACAAGGGTAATCACCACAGCGGAAGCCTCAAAATAGAGTTCTTTCATTCCCGGATCCAGACTGAAAAATCCCGTATAAATACTGAAAAAATACGCCGCCGATGTTCCCATGGCAACAAGAATATCCATGCCGGCGCTGCGGGCTTTCAGGGCAAACCAGGCGTTTCGATAAAAACGATAGCCAATGATAAATTGTACCGGCGTAGTTAGCAACAATTGCAACAGCGGATTATGTAAAAAATGGGCAATTGGTTCAAGCGCCGAAAACGGCAGCATGGCAAAAATCATTCCGGCAATTAGCGGAGCGCTGAGCAGAGCCGAAATCAAAGCGCTTCGCCCCAGATCGCGCGTGTGCTTTATTTTCGCCTCGTCGGCGCTTGAATGAGATTTTTCGTTCACAGGTTTTGCGCCGTAGCCCGCAGCGGCAATGGCTTCCATCATGGTCTCCGGCGTTACCAGATTATGGTCAAACGAAACATGCGCTTTTCCGCTAACATAATTAACATTGGCGTCTTTTACGCCATGGACGGCCTGGAGAGTGTTTGTGATAGTAATTGCGCAGTTGGCGCAACTCATACCGGTAATATCAAAATCCATGATATCTTGCGGGACTTTTTCGGCGATCGCTACATCGTAACCCAGCTCGCGGATTTTTTGATGAATCGTTTCCGGTTTCACCCGATCGGGATCGTATTGCACCTGGGCTTTTTCGGAGGCATAGTTTACCGAAGCCGTGTTTATCCCGTCGAGCGAGCTCAGCCCCTTTTCGATGGTTGTGGCGCAGTTGGCGCAGCTCATACCCACCACCTCAATGGTCAGGTCATTGGTCTGGCCAGTTTCGTGCGTTTCGCGCTTCATTGACTTGCCTGGTAACCGGCGCTTTTGACAGCCTCAATGAGTTTGCCGACGGCGGTTTTTTCGCCGTCCAGCTCCACAACCGCGCTTTTTGAGTTTAAATCGACATGGGCGCTTTGTACGCCCTCAACAGATTGAAGGGCTTTTGTAACGCGCATCACGCAATGATTGCATGTCATACCTTCAATGCTTAATTTTTCCTGTGTTTTCATGTTTCCCTCTTTAAGTTCCCGGGCAGGAACTCAAAATTCAGTCAGAATGATTTAAATTAGCATGTAAAAACACGCATTTTATTGCATTCTGACGTGAATATCGAAGATCCTGCCCATGCTCTTTATTCCTGTGTTCATATTTTCTTTGCTGTATTTAAATAATGCGCAGGTTCAGGAAATACGGCAACTAAAATTTCAAAAATTGAAAAGGGGAGCCGGCTCCCCCCGCTGCAAACGCCGGAAATTTTCCGGAAACCATGAAAATCAATCCGGCGGTTTTCCGCTTCCCCTCCGATAACCTACATCGATTTTATAATGACCAGTTTTATTTCAACAGGATCGTCAAATAATTTTTGAATATCGCTTTTTATTTTTTCTTTCAAGGTTAAATCGACATTGGCGGGAGTAACAATATTGCTCTCCAGATGATACTCGTTTAAATACTTGTTGAGGCGCGTAGAAATTTGCTCCGAAGGAAGTTCCTTCTGAATTATTTTTTCCACCCTTTGTATCTGGTTTTTCACATAAAATTCCTGCCTCATAAAAAATACAAGGGGTATGGCAATAAGCGCCAGCACAACAACAGACAAAAGAATTTTTCTTTTTGCGCGCGAAGCCGCCTCGCCTGCGTCTTCCGTATAGGGTCGCACCTTCATTTTCCAGAAGACGAAACTGGCGGCAAGCGATATACCGACAAGGTTGCTGGCGAACAAAAGAAACGATCCAATTGCCGACTGCCATTGAAAAATTCCGATACAGATACCGGTAACGGCCAGCGGCGGCACCAGAGCCACGGCAATGGCAACTCCCGAAACGGAGGATGATATTTTGGGGTTTACAAAAGCATAGGATCCGACAAAGCCGCTGGCCAATGCAATAATGATATCGTACAGGGTTGGGTTGGTTCTGGCAACAATCTGGTCGTTCATTTCAATACCCGGCATAACAAGACCAATAATTGCAGAAATAAACACCGCGCCTGAAATTCCCACAATCAATGTCATGGCAGATTGAGCCATCAGCTTGCGATCCCCCCAGAGGGAACCAAGGGCAAAACCCAGAATGGGGGTCATAAGGGGCGCAATAATCATGGCTCCAATAATTACGGCGGTTGAGTTTTGCAGCAACCCAAAAGATGCAATGAGGGTGGAACCAACCAAAAGGATGAAGTATTCGCTGCTCAGCCGGGAAGACTCAAAAATAATTCCATAGGTAGACAGGTTTTTCTCGTGAATGTTTTTAATTTCCCTGTAATTTTCAAATGCCGATTCGATTTTCTCAATAATATTTTTATTTTCGGTTTTCCCGGTTTGCTCCGGTTTTTTTTTAAAAAAATATTTATATAAATACGGGAATAAACCAGGAGCCCGATACTGGTCATTGACATCCGGTTTTTTATTTTTTGGCTTTTTTTCTTTTTCCATGAATTATGGATTGTATTGGTTTTTACATTGTACAGAATTATTTAAATACATTTTGATCTCAATATTGAGGTTTACGCCAAGGCTCGTTCCAATCATTTCCCAAATGACTTCCAGGAATGTCCGGGTTCAACCCTGTTGATCTTGTTCAGTTCACGTCTTTTTTCGGGAGCTCCTGAATTGTAATCAAGACTTCGACTGGCTCAAGGGGATTATCCCGACCATCTTTGGGAACGCTTACTATTTTATCGACGACATCCATCCCGTCCAGGACTTCCCCAAAAGCAGAATATTGGCCATCAAGATGCGGGGCATCGGCAACGCAGATAAAAAACTGCGAACCGGCGCTGTTTGGATCATTGGAACGCGCCATGGATGCAATACCGCGTTTATGGGATTTTTCTGAGAATTCAGCCGGAATGGAATATCCCGGTCCGCCGGTTCCATGCGACATCCGATTTTTATGGTCTTTGGAATTTGGATCGCCGCCCTGGATCATAAATCCTGGAATTACCCGATGGAATGTGGTTCCATTGTAAAAACCTTTTTCTGTCAATTTAATAAAATTATCTACATGACCCGGCGCTATGTCCGGAAAAAACCTAATAGTGATGCTCCCGAATTTTGTACTGATTACCGCTGTTTTTTCCACAATAACTCCTTTTGTATTTTTGTAATACGTCGGCACGCCGAGTGTTCCGCCTGATTTATGCTTTATTTTATTTTCTTTGCATTGTCCATACGCCAGGAAAATCAAGCTTAGCGCAATGTATCTCAATGATTTAAACTTTTGCATAATATTAATAATATCCTTTGATAGAGGCCATAATCCTTTCAATATTCGTGCGGCTCAACCCGGGGTATATCGGTAACAAAAGACCGCGCTCAAAAAGCCGCGCCGTATTCGGGTAGTCCAGTACATTTAATCCAATCATATCATGCAGGGGACCAAAAGGAATGGTTCTGGAAGTTTCAATTTGCAGAGAGTTAAAATATTTTTGAATATGTTCTACAGGTTTTTGCGCAATAATCGGGAAAGCGCCGTATGTGTCTACCCTTGCTGATTTAAAACAAGTTTCCAGTCCGTTGTTTTGCATGACGACCTCAATATATTTTTCGCCAATTTTTCGTTTTCTTTCAATAACCGCATTTAAATGCCCAAGCTGCTCCAATCCCATGGCTGCCTGGTAATCGGCAATGCCATAATCAAATCTTGGACGATAGACTTTGTTTGACCCGTGCATTCGTCTGTCTTTGAGAATGGCGTAGAGATTTTTGTTTGCGGTCATAACCATGGCGCCTTTGCCAATGGTCATCAGCATGTCTTCGTGAAGACCGGCAATGGTCACGTCGGCATCCGTTCCTACATAACTTCCATTAAACTCGCTTCCGATAATGTACGAAATATCTTCAAAGATATAAATTTTTTCTTTTGATGATCTTCCAAGACCGGCAATGGCCTTTTTTAAATCCTGGTAATCATAAAAGGAGCCATACGGATAAGATAAAACAACCGCCCTGGTATTTTCGGTGATTTTGTGGATTATGCTTTCCTGTGAAGGATGAAAACTGTTTTTTTGAATATCTACAAGAACGGGCTCTGCGCCAGTTTGATAAATTGCATCGAGAGCAGACAGGGGCGCGTTGGATGCCAATATTACTTCATTTCCCGTTTTTATGTCAAGCGACAATAAACTTAAATGATAGGCAGAATTTAGTGATGTTGTAGAAAGCGCATAGGAAAACTCAAATGTTTCGCCAAATTCCTTTTCGTAGGTTCGCGCCGTTTGCCCAAACGATATTTCATCAGAAACAAAAGACTCAAGAACAGACTTTATATCATTTTTGCTAATCGTGGGTTTAAAATAGGCAATACCGGACTCTTTTCTGTCGCGTACATCGCCTGTGTTTGCTTGTATCATTATGTCCCATCTATCAATGAGACATAATGATACAAGTCTTTTTTGAACATAGTTTGAACATAGTTTGTAAGAAAAAAGCAGCAGCTTGAGCCTGGGCATGAACTCGAAATTCAGTCCTAATGATTTAGACTGTCGTGTTTTTGGGGCTGTCCAAAAACACGCATTTTAATGAATTTTGATCTGATTATTGAGCTTCATGCCCAAGCTCGCTGAAACTTCAATATCGATTTTCCTGGGGCAATTATTAATTGCCAGCTCTGCTTTAATTGGATATTATGGTATTGGAGAGGGTACTATGAAAACAATGGAGCTTTTGATAAAAAAATTAGAACGAATTCCAATAATGACAGGATGGTATCTGTCAGCCATAGATGAGTTCAAGGGGAATCAAGCAACCTGGAATGAACAATCCGGAGAAAAATTAAGACATTTGCAGGAAAAAGGATTAATTGAAAGTTCGATATCCTCAACCCGCCTGGAGGGCGGCAGGGTTGCCAGATCCCGCCTTGCGACCATGGTTCTTGGCAGCTCCCCTTTAAAAGAACATAATGAGGAAGAAATGCGCAACTATCAAAAAGCTCTGCGCTGGATTCGCGAAAATTTCAATAAAGTTGATATTAATAAGGATACAATATTGTTATTGCACCGAATGGTTCTTGGCAATACTAAAGATGCCGCAAAATGGAAAGAAACACAATGCGACATTAGTGTGAGACAGTCTGATGGCCGGTACACTACCTTGTTTTCACCTCCGGATCCTGAAGAAAGTCTTCAGTTGCTGGAGAAAGCCATTGAATTATGGCATGAGCAGCTTAACAAAAAACGGATTCCACCGCTTATGTTGTTAGCTGCATTTAATTTTGATTTTTTATGTATTCATCCCTTTAAAAACGGTAATGGACGGGTATCGCGTTTACTCTTGTTGCTGCAATTGTACAAGCTCGGCTATGAGGTTGGACAATACATAAGCATCGAAAAAATTATTGCAGAAAACAGAGAACGCTATTATGAATCCATGCAGCAAAGCTCTACAAACTGGCTCGAAGGCAAACATGACATATGGCCTTTTACCAATTACATTTTATTTGTTCTTAAAGAGGCCTATAGCCAATTAGAGGTGCACCTTGACAAATTGCCCAGCAAAAGCGAATCCAAAACATATTTGATCAGGAATTTTATAAATAGCTATATGGGACAATTTAGCCTGTCCAAAATCAAATATTATTTGCCCGGTGTTGATATGGAATACATAAAAAAAGTCCTTAAGGATCTTCAAAAAGAAGGAACAATCAGGCTGATGGGACGCGGATTAAATGCAAAGTGGATAAAAAAGGGCGGGTAAAAGTTCAAACCGGAGGATGGTTTAATAATTGAATATCCGGATTGTCCGCCATAAATCCCTGAAGTCTGTAACGGGTTTCAAAAAGCACAACTGCATTTCCATGATGATCCCGGACAACTCTGTCAAATCTGGAAAGCTTCGGAATATCTGATTCATTTTTTAACCATCGGGAACATTCAAAATTCAGGTTCTCGACACGGCAAGGCGCATTGTATTCATCCTCAAGCCTGTACTTAAATACATCAAACTGCAGCTGACCAATGCCTCCAATAATCGGAGATTGCTGGTCTGCATTAAAAACCTGAACCACCCCTTCTTCGGCAAGTTCTGATATCCCTTTTCGGAATGCCTTGGATTTAGACGTGTCCGATAATACAAGACTTGCAAACGCCTCAGGAGCGAATACAGGAAGCGGTGAGTATTTAATTGGAGAACCGTTGCAAAGGATATCGCCAATTTGATACAGTCTTGGATTTATCAGGCCAATTACATCTCCCGGATACGCAAAATCGATTGTGTTGCGTTCCTGACCAAAAAAAGACACCGGGCTTGCCAATTTGACATTTTTTTCCAGTCTTGGCACATAGACCTGCATGCCGCGCTCAAAAACTCCGCTTAAAATTCTGACAAAGGCCACCCGATCCCGGTGTGCCTTGTTCATATTGGCCTGCAATTTAAATACAAAAGCGCGAAAGTTTTCATCGCCAGGATCAATAACCGATCCATCATCTATTGTCACTTTTTGCGGAGGCGGGGCTAATTTTAAAAATTCATTTAACAGCAATTCAATGCCAAAGTTTGTTCCTGCCGATCCAAATAAAACAGGAGTTATTTCGGTTGCCCGGAAAAGATCTTCGTCAAAATCGGGCAGCATTTCCTTTGCCATGTGAACATCTTCCAGAAATTTTGAATAGTCCCGTTCGCCCATCATTTCCTGCAAATCGGGATCATTAAGACCGCTAATTTTTTCCGGTACTCGATAGGCTCCGGCTTTGGTTTTTTCAAACCGGTGCAGCGTGTTTTCTCGTAAATTGTAAACGCCCTTAAACAATGAACCAGAACCCATGGGCCACAAGAAAGGAACACAGGTGATGCCAAGAACTGTTTCTATATTATCCATCAGTTCAAAAGGTTCCATGGCAGGAAGATCCATTTTGTTAATAAACGTTATAATGGGAATTTTTCGTTCTTTGCATATTTCAAAAAGCTTTATGGTGCGCGGCTCAACGCCTCGTGCGCCGTCTAATATCATAATAGCGCATTCAACCGCCATTAAAGTGCGGTAAGTATCCTCGGAAAAATCTTCATGGCCGGGAGTATCCAGCAGGTTTAAAACATAGTCTGCATAGCTGAACTGCATAACCGAGGTATTAATAGAAATACCCCGTTCTTGTTCCAGTTTCATCCAGTCCGATCTGGTACCTCGTTTGTCTCGCTTTGCCCTTACCTGTCCGGCCAGATGAATGGCTCCACCATACAACAACAATTTTTCTGTAAGAGTAGTTTTACCAGCATCTGGATGAGCGATAATCGCAAATGTCCGCCTTTTTTGAATTACGCCTGGATCCATGTTCGTCATTATTTTTTGATATCTTTTTTCATAGACTGGCTATCAAGGATAATTTGTTTCAATTATGGATCAAATTTCACAGATCAGTCGGCAGTTGATCGAGGCTGGAAAATACATGCACACCAGAGGCTGGGTTCCGGCCACGAGCGGAAATTTTTCTGCCAGACAGCCCGACGGAAAAATCGCAATAACGGTATCCGGGCGTCACAAAGGAAAATTATCGCCCGGCGATATCATGCTGGTGGATGCCGATGGTAATGCGCTGACAGATCAAAAGCCTTCCGCCGAAACAATGCTTCATATTCAAATTTATAATTTTTTCCCGGAAATGCAATGCGTTTTGCATCCGCATAGTTTGTATGCCACGATTATCTCCCGTCAAGTAAAGGAGCAAGTTGTTGTGCAAGATTACGAACTGCTAAAGGCATTTCCCGGAATTGACACCCATGAATGCTCCGTGATTGTTCCTGTTTTGCAAAACGATCAGGACATTTTTCGTCTTGCAAAAAAAGTGGAATTTCTGCTGACAACCCGCAAACCGGTTTTTGGTTATTTAATCGCAGGCCACGGATTTTATACTTGGGCGAAATCTGTTGAAGGTTGTATCAAACAGGTGGAAGCATTTGAGTTTTTGTTTCAATGTGAAGTTCTTTCAGGAATTGCCAACCGTTGATTAAGCCGTTTTATATTTCTTGCTTTATAAAATATGTAATGATTATATAATGGCGAACAGGAGCAGCAAATGAGCATATTGGCAATTTTTCCCGCTTCGGAACCCGATTTGAGTATCCCGGAAATTGTTCGGGATTACTCCAAAATATCCAAAATATTAGAAGGAATTGGCGTAACATTTGAACGCTGGGATACTCCCGCCCATCTTTCTGATCACTCATCTTCTGGGGAAATTCTGTCGGCATACGCAAAATCTGTAGATCGCATTAAAAAGGAAAATAACTTTCAATCTGCCGATGTTGTAAGCTTGACTCCGGATAATCCTGAGAAGGAAGCGTTCAGGGGGAAATTTTTAAAGGAACATACGCATACTGATTATGAAATCCGGTTTTTTGTTGATGGCTGCGGATTGTTTTATCTGCATGTTGAAAACATGATATATGGCGTTTTATGCGAAAAAGGAGATTTAATCAGCGTACCGGCAAATACCACACACTGGTTTGACATGGGTTCCAAACCTTTTTTTAAGTGCATTCGCCTGTTTACCGACCCGGCCGGATGGGTTGGTCATTTTACTGGTTCCGACATTTCACAAAAATTTCCCGATTATGATGAGTATTGTGAAAACATAAAATGATTTCCGCCATCCTGACCGATATTGAGGGAACCATTTCACCCATAGCATTTGTCAAAGAAACGCTGTTCCCCTATGCGAGAAGACATTTAAGCGATTATTTACAGAAACATCAAAACAGCAAGGCAGTTCGGGAGATTATTCTGGAAACTGGAAATATTATCGGCAATACATTAACTCTTGAGAAAGCTGTTCCGGTGTTGACCCGCTGGATTGATGAGGACAAAAAGTACACGCCTTTAAAGACTCTCCAGGGACTTATATGGGAACAGGGGTTTCGGAATAATATATTTACATCTCAAATTTATTCCGATTCGCTAAAGAAACTTCAAGAATGGAAAAATGATGGCATACCCGTTTATGTATATTCCTCGGGATCCATTTTCGCCCAGAACCTTTTTTTTAAATACAGTAACGTCGGCGACATATCTTCCGTTTTTGATGGATATTTTGATACAACAACAGGAAGTAAAAAAGAAAAATCTTCTTATCAAAAAATTGCGGAAAAAATTACAGTTAAAGAACCAAATATTTTATTTTTATCGGATATTGCAGAGGAACTTGATGCAGCAGCAGAAGCTGGGATGAAAACCATTCTTGTTAATCGGGAAGAAAAAAAAATTACCGGCAATCACAAATCCTTCTCCAGCTTTGAAAATATTGATTTAATCTCTTTGTAATCTAAAAATTTCTTTAAAATCCGAATGGGGGGACGGTGGGCATGAATAGAGGCGCATTATCTGCCTGCTGATTCCCCATTTAATTCCGACCTGAAATAGATATATTTACATTTTGCTGCGTTTTTCAGAAAAAAACTTCGCAAAATGGGGGTACCTCCTGTACCCATCAGGCTGCCGATTAAAAATCGACAGCCTGATTATTTACCAGAATTTAGTTATCCATAAATCCTCTGCTGAAAAACTAAACCCGCATTTTGAACAATGCATTTCGGTTGCGGGTTGACCGCATTTTGGACAGAATTTTTTATGAAACAACCCTTTTTGTTTTTCGTTTGGCTCCATCTTGATTTTCATAATGGAACCGTATTGGCACTGGCATTGAAATTTTTTTTCGTTACCGCAATATGGGCAATAGGTCAACGTAGTCATATCTAAAACATGTTTTCAATATGACCCCGTCAAGCCAAATATAATATTATGACCGGTAAGCTGGCTTTTGAAAATGTAGTGGCATTCTGCCGCCTTTAACTTCAAGAATATCCTCTTCTACTTTGCTTCTTTCGGCATCATCCAACTGATCGATAAATACTTTTCCGTTAATGTGATCAATTTCATGGCATAATGCGCGTGCGAACAAACCTTCGGCTTCTTTTGTTTCAAAATCTCCAAAAATATTTTGATATGAAATTTTGACAGATTTTGGTCTCTTGAGATTTGCCGTAACTCCTGGAATAGAAAGGCAGCCTTCTTCATTTTCCTCCATATCATCCGATTGTTCAATAATTTCAGGGTTAATAAAAGTTCCTTTGGCAAAGCCTGATTTTTCAAGATCAATTACAATGGCTCTTGTCAGGACACCGATTTGTACTGCGGCAAGACCTACGCCATGTTCTTCATGCATGGTATCAAACATATCGCGGATTAAAGCTCTGAGTTTCGAGTCGAATTTTGTAACAATTTCGGATTCCTGATACAGAATTTTATTGGATATTGTGATAATTTTTCGTACGGACATTGGTTTATTATACAAAATGCTGTTTTAAATGTCAAACAATTATTAAAAAGAGTTTTTCCCTTTATTCACAAGGGTTATGAGCGTAATTTCGGAAGGCACTCCAAGTCGCAGCGGAGGACCCCAATAACCGGTGCCTCGGTTTACATAAATCCACATTTTATTTGCATAGAGGTACAAACCGGCATTATATGGATATACCAAGCCAACAAACATATTCCAGGGAAAAAATTGTCCTCCGTGCGTATGGCCCGACAATTGAAGGTGGTAACCGGCTTCCAGAGTCCGTTTTAGTGCCACCGGCTGGTGTGCAAGAAGTATTTTAATATCGCCGGAACTAACGCCATCAATTGCCAATTCCGGATCATAAATATGGCCATATTTGGGGCCCTCCCTGAAATCGGGTACTCCTGCAATGACAAGATTTCTTTCCGCCTTTACTGTTGATTTCTTTCTCGGAAATTTATAAATGACATCCTTTGTGTTCATAAGCGTTTTGATGCCGAGTTTTTCAATTTCATCGATCCACTCATCGACTCCGGAATAATACTCATGATTACCGGTTACAAAATATTTTCCGCGCGAAGCGCTCAGATCCATAAGCGGCGCAATATCCTGTTTCAATTGTTTTACCCGTCCGTCCACGAGATCGCCGGTTATGGCAATGATATCGGGTTTTAGCTGGTTTACATTTTTTACAACATTTTCAAGGTATTTTTTGTCGATCATCAGACCTGTATGGATATCCGAAATTTGTGCAATTTTATATCCGTTAAAGTACTCCGGGAGATCCGGTATAATCACCTCGCTGTGATATATCAATGGAGGTTTACGGGCAATGGCGTAACCGAGTCCTGTCATTAGCCCGGCAGCCCCCATAAGAACAAAATTACTTTTGACAAGAAAATCTTTTCGGGAAATAATGTTAGCATCATCCGGTTTTTCGGCAATATTTTCAGGACTTTTTTTTATTTGCCATTTTTTAATTTTTTCAGGAATCGTGTGCATCAGAAACAATGCCCATGATATATCCCTGGCAAATACAAGCGGAAGCAATGTAAACGCAAAACCAAAAATAAAATAGGCCAACCATGAAACATTATCTGTAACAATGCTACGATGACGCATAAACAGAAATGGCAGGAATGTTGAATATATAAGAAAAATTAAAAAATAGTTCCATTTTTTTTTTGCTCTCTGACTGAGTCCGGTTGGAACAATAAAACGACGGTAAAAATAATAGTATATGAAAAAGAAAATCGTCAAAACTATTCCGAGAAAAAAAATGATTTGATAATTTTTCATATAAAATTCTACAAAACCATATTTCGCTGATAAACAGGCAATAAGTATATAAAAAACCTATTTGTTGCCGAATGCTTCAAATTTTAATTAGTTACAACGAGGAGATAATATCATGAAAAAGTTTTTCGCGCTGTTTATGTTTCCATCCTTATTATTTGCCCAGTCTGCTCATGATATTATCCGGAAAGTCGATGCTAACCAGGATTTTACGAGCCAGAAATTTACAATGCGCATGACCATAGAAAAAGGCAGCCAAAAGATTATTAAAGCGCTCTATGGCTACGGTAAAAGTCGCGGCGAAAAATCATTCATGGAGTTTACCAATCCGGAAGATAAGGGAGTTAAATATCTTAAAATTAATGATGAGCTCTGGATTTATTTTCCTGATGCCGATGATATTATGAAAATTTCCGGTCATATGCTCCGTCAGGGAATGATGGGAAGCGATATTTCCTATGAGGACATGATGCGCCGCGAAGAGCTTGATAAAACATACTCCGTAAAATTAGCCGGATCCGAAAAAATCCGCGGAGCGGATTGTTATATTATTGAACTTGATGCAAAAATTAAAGATGCGCTTTATGCCAAACAAATTTTATATATTGATAAAGATACGTTTGTTCCATTGAAAATTGAAATGTACGCACGCGGGGGAAGAATGTTAAAAACAATGGAGGAGTTTAACATTACCAGAGAAGGTTCGCGATATTTTGCCCGAAAAATTTTCATCAAAGATTTGCGGAAAAAAGATTCCAGCACAACCGTTGAAATTATGGAAATGCAATTTAATATAAATGTGCCAGATTCCATTTTTACCCGCAGAAGTTTACGGAAATAAAAATGAGGTTTAAATATTTACTTGTTTTACTATTGCTTGATGGAGCATCCGGATTTATTTTTGCCGGGGATTCCGACGATTTTAATCTGGATGATAAATCACAAAAAAATCAGCCTGCCTTAACAATGTCGGGATTGCTTCGAAACGATACTTTTTATATCAGGATGCCGGAAAGCCTTCTTCGCCAGAATATGTTTGCAGATGTACTGGAAACCCGGCTGATTCTCGACAGATCCAGGGACGATTGGAGCTTTTACGCAGATGGAAGATTATATATAAATACAGGCGAATTTCAAAATGTTTATGGGCTGATTCAGTTAAAATTAATGCGAACATATCTTCGGTGGTTTTCTCCCGTTGGCGATTTTACTCTCGGCAAAACCTATGTGAATTTTGGAAATTCCGGATTGTTTAATCCATTTGAAATTGATAAAAGCATTCAATTTACAGATCTGCAGTATGCCCGCGCCGGACTATATGCCCTTGAATATTATCTTCCGTGGCAAGATTTAAGCGGCTTGAAAGTGTATACCGGGTACAATGATAATTTTGACTACCATCCCAAATGGGGGATATCGCCGGGTTATCATATCGGGAAATTTGATCTTGGAGCTGTATTTAATCATTCCGACAACAATAAAAATGTCTCCGGGTTATACTTTAAAGGCGACGCCTTTGCAGGAATAAATGGTTCGTGGGGGTTATATTTAAATGACAAACTGGAATACTCTCATTCAGAAGCTTCCGCAGGAATAGATTACAGCTTTTTTGACGGCAAGGTCATTACCACAGCCCTGTTTTATTTCAATGAAAATGGCGCAGAGAATTACAGGAATTACAAGGCCTCGGCAGACTCATTTTTGTTGGCAAGGTATTATGCATTCCTGTCTTTTGTCTGGATCATTGATGAGTTTTGGAGCGCTTCTGCAAATGTTTTTATGAACCTGATCGATAACAGCATGGTATTGCTGCCTTCTTTTTCGGCTGTTATTGCCAATGGTTTGATTCTTACTTTTCAGGCAAGTTTTGCAACAGCCCTTAAAGATGCCGAGTTTTCGCGCGATAAAATGGGAGATTTTACTGCGATGATTAGAGTGGAAGGAAAATTTTAAGGAATAAATTATGCTGCTTGAAGTAAAAAATCTGAATAAAACGTACCATGCCGGAAAAGTTGATTTTGTCGCATTAAGAAATATCAATGTCTCTGTTAAAAAGGGAGAATTTATTGCCTTTGCCGGTCCATCCGGATCGGGCAAGACCACGCTATTGAATTGCATTGGCTGTCTGGACAAAGGCGAATCAGGATCCATTTTTCTGGATGAAATAGACCTTATGCAAAAAAAACCTGTAGAGCTGGCTCAAATTCGCAAGGAAAGTTTTGGATTTATTTTTCAAACCTATAATCTTTTTCCGGTACTTACCATTGCTGAAAACGTGGAGATGCCGCTAAAACTTCTTCGCCGGAATTCGCAGGAAGAAATCAATTCTGCCGTGTCTTCCATACTGGCGCGAGTTGGTCTAAAAAACATGGAAAATCGCAAACCGCTTGAGTTGTCGGGCGGGCAACAACAGCGAGTGGCAATTGCCAGGGCGCTGATAAAAAAACCAAAGTTAATATTGGCTGATGAACCAACGGCAAATCTGGACTCTAAAAATGGCGAAGCCGTTGTGGATCTTATGAAAGAACTAAACGAAAAAGAGGGGGTTACTTTTATATTTTCAAGCCATGATAAAATGGTTATGAAAAGAGCCGGCAAGGTATACAATATGCACGACGGCGAGCTGGTAAAACAGGAGCGTTTATGAAATATGTATTATCGCTCGCCATGAAGAACATTTTGCGTTCCAGGAGAAGAACGATTCTGACGTTTATGATGCTGACTTTTGGAGTAACAATTTATATTATACTTTCAGGTTTGTATGCGGGCATTGACAAAGTATCTTTTGACAATCTTGTTGCCTTTGACACAGGTCATATTAAAGCCCGAATTAACGGTTTTGATGAGGAGCGTCCTTTCAGTACGGACAATATAATGCCTCAAAATGAACTCCTTTATGAAGCGCTTGAAAAAATGGACTTTGTAAAAGGAGTAACAAAAAGACTGAATATTTTTGCTGAAATGGATAATGGCACTGACTCGGCGCCCGTTGTAATTGTCGGTTTTGATACACAGACCGACAAAAACGTTTTTGAACTTAATAAATTCATCAGCCGCGGCGAAATGCAGGCAGGTGGCGCCATTGTAGGGATAGATCTTGCAAAAGATATGGGACTTGATATTGGGGATTTATTTTATCTGACTTTTCGCGATCTCAATGGAATGTATGTTTCCCTGGAGATGCCGGTAAGCGCTATTTTGTATTCCGGCGACCCAAAAGCGAACAAAATG
>JAOUFE010000158.1 GCA_029858425.1 Spirochaetia bacterium
ATTTGAAGTCTTGTTAATTCATTCAGCAGATCCGGAATTTCAGGATACATCGAAGTTTTTTGTACCGGGGTTTTCCTGTATTCGGAAATAACTGCTTTATATACTTTGTCGATTTCTGTTTCATTACAGGAGCCGGGTAATGCATTTTTTACCAAATTTTTCAAGCCATGCCCAACCATGATCGAATATTCGGCTATGGGATGTATCGGAAATCCGTTTTTATCGAGCGCCTGGTTTGTAACAGATGCAATATCTTCAATGGTGTTCAGAAGAGTCCCGTCGAGATCAAAGATTAGCGCTTGTGAATTCATAAAAATCAAGACTCGGTTGAAAACTGATAAGGGCAAGCCGCGATGTCAGGGAAGAATAAAAGTTTTGGATCAACTTCTACTGTCTTCCCTGCAAAGACCCTCTGCGGCTCATTTTTTGTTAATTTCCCGAAAGCGTGTTTAAAAAAGTAGCAATTTTGCCTATATCTTCATCGCCTAATTTTTTACCCAACTGATGCCATCCCATTTTCTGGATTGCATCTTTTAGCGTTGAAATGGATCCATCGTGAAAATACGGGAATGTTTTAGTAACATTTCTTAAAGAGGGCACTTTAAATACATACATGTCGGCCTCATCTTTTGTCACCAAATATCGACCCTTGTCCCTGGTCTCATAGGCATTTACGAGGCCAAGTTTTCGGTAGCTATTGCCTCCAACCAAAGGCCCGTTATGGCAATTTGTGCAGCCTGTATCCAGGAATGTTTTCAACCCTTCCATTTCAGCCGAATTTAGCGCTTTGGCGTTTCCCTTCTGGAATTCATCAAATTTATCGTGGGTTTTCAGAGTTCTTTCAAAGGACGCTATGGCGCTAACAAGATTGTCATAAGTTACAGGGTCTTTGGTTCCAGGAAACGCTTTTTTAAAAAGCTCCGCATATTCAGGCATTTTTCCGATTTTCCGGACAACCGCATCTGCATCGGGCATGGCCATTTCCACAGGGTTCAATATGGGACCTTTTGCCTGCGCCATCAGGTTTTCCGCTCTTCCATCCCAGAATTGGGCGATATGAAATCCTGCATTGAACACAGTAGGCGCATTTCTGCCTCCTTTCTTGCCGTTTACTCCGGTGGAAAAGGATTGATTGTCTGTTCCATTGCCGCCATTTTCCAGGTTGTGGCAACTGTTGCAGGAAATTGCATTATCTTTGGAAAGGGCTTTTTCAAAGTATAATTTTTTCCCAAGCGCAAGTTTATCTCCGGTGTCGCTTTCCGAGCCGGGCATTTTATCGGGAATTACTCCGATGGTTTCGTTCGCTCGTTTCATGAGTTCCTTAACTTCTTTCGATGGACCACACTGGCTCAGGAAAATGGTCGCGCTCACGGATATACCAATAATCAGTAATTTTTGAATTTTCATTGTTCTCCTTTTTGGAAATGGTTTTTATTCAGGTTCATAAAACCTGTTTTTATGCAATTTCCATTTAAAGCTGATCTTTTATTTTTACTTTAGATTTTATCCATATTTTATTTTAATCATAGTTTGTCTACTTTTGATTTTCACTTTCGCTTTTCATGAAAAGTTTTAAAACGCCGCTCTCTTCAAATGCAGATTCATAATGTGCAATGATTTCTTTTTCGTTTTCAAAAACTTCTTTGTGCGACATATTGTGGATGTTTTCCAGTCCAAATTTTTTTAGCATATCCCGTTTCGTAAGCCGGTCGATTAGCTCATCCCAAAAACAGTTTTCATCATAGTTGTCAAGGTGGTCGGCAATGATATCATCTTTGTCAAAATCAATGGAAGGATAATATTTTTTGGTTACTTCATCATACTGGATCATTTGCGAACCTGGTATGTTTTTGATCTGGGAATAAATGAGCTGTTCAATTTCAATAAAATCATTATTATCCTTCGAATCATGGGACTCAACGATCCACATGCCGAGGTAAATCAGCTTGACTAATTTTTCATATTGCTTGTTGCTTATCGTAATTTCCATTGGGATAATATATGAAATGCACATAGAGTTTCCAATATATTTAACGTAACCGTGCGAAATTCCAGCGCGGACGCATAGACAGTAAATAGCGCCCTGAGCGCAACACAGCCTGACAGATCATACTGGAATTTCGGGTTCATGTCCAGACTCTGTTCTGATTACTGACTTCATGTTTTATCAGGGAAAAAAGTATATATTAAAAGATGATTTGCGCTTGCCGGGAAATTTCTCCGATCTTTTACCCGAGTTATATCTGGTGAATTCCGGACAAATGGAAATTTTTGCCGTTCATCCTCAAGCCATTTGTTCTCAAACTAAAATATTTTTGGAGCAATGGCCTGAGACGAACAAGTGGCAAAGTTTTTTTTACCATTATAAACTTACCGGGGAATATAACATATGCTGTTATCTTGCAAAAATTATAAAAAATGAATATATCTCCAAATATCCAGAAAGGATAAATTGCGTTTTAAACGCTGCCGGTTATTCTCCAGGTCGTTATGACGAGATTGTTTTTATTTCCCGCCTGAAAGATATTCAAAAGAAATTGTTTGCAGAAAAAAGAATTCCTGTGAAAATCCTGAGATTGTTAGACAATGTTCCTGAAGAAGAGCTTCATCGCATTGGGCAATTTATTCTGACAAGGGAGATAAATACAAATACTGCCCGTGAAATCATTTTTTTGTGGTTGGATCTGGATTCGCATCAAAGGGAAAAACTTTACAGGGAGGCACAGGGCATTTTAGACAATTTATCTGTTTCCAGCAGAAACAACATGGGAGATCAATTCAGGGCAGCTTTACATAAAATTCGTTTTCCGGAACACGCCAGACTCAAACTGGAAATGGAAACCCTGAAAAAACAGGTAAAGGGAACCATGGAGATAAATTACGATTCTTTTTTTGAGGAGAATTCCATTCATGTTTGCGCAAAACTTTCCCGGGCAGATGAAGTGCGACATTTTGTTGAGAGCCTGAATGAAACGAATATTAGAATATTAGAAAATATGATAAATGTAATAAATAAATATTGACATGGGCAATCCGGAAAAAATATTTAGAGTAAGGAAGATTTATGAAAAAGACAACGCAAACCGCGACGGCTAAAAAAGCAAAAGCAAAAATCAGACCTTCTGAAAAAAAAACCGGAGCTGAAACGCAAGTTGAAGCCAGTCTGGAGCAGAAAGCGCCTCGAAAAAGGAATCATTTAAGAGCCATCCTTATTGGAGTATTTGCCTTTTGCGCTTTTGCATTGCATTTGTTTCTGGCGCAAGGATCGGCAGCTTTTTTTACAAAATTATTTCACGGTGATATAATTTATATTGCAAATGTGGTATTGATTTTCTGGGTACTAAATGGCTGGTTTTTTGTGTACAAATTTGCAGGAAAATTAAAATAAAGCCAGATGCCGTGGAGTCGTTCCCGGAAAAATATTCCGAACAACAATGCTAAAGTGGGGTTCCTCACCAATACAGTTACTTTTCAAGGTGTACCTTTACTTTTACCATATTGAAATTTGTGATCCCCTGGAATATTTTATTGATCGAATAATCCAGGTCACGGAAACCACAGCGCTTCTGACCTGTTCAATGTAAAAAAACATCCATATTCTGAAAAGTAGTTTTTTAGCGCCGGGGGTGCTGGAGGCTCTTTGGCTGGGTGGGAATTCCGGGGCTACCCAAAAGCCGGAAGCAGGGGGCTTTGCCCCCTCGGCCGCGCTTCCCAACACCTGCGTGCATGCGTTGGGCGATCGCGTCCTTCCCCCATTTTTTATGATCCTTTATGTTTGGAGCATCATTTTCAGAGCAAAAATAATTCCTCGCAAAAATTGTAAAACTCGTTGTCTTTAAAAGATTCCGGAAGTTTGTTCTCAATATAGTCGATATCTTCGTTGCTAAGCGAGAAGTGCCTGTAGTATTGATTTTTAAAACCGGTTAATTTCTCAATTAGAGATTTATTGGCCTCTTTCGCATCCTCTGCCTCCTTTAATGAAGCTAAAATTTCAGCAAAACATACAACAGTTCCGGTAAGCCCGGCTTTTTTGAACACCTCTTCCGGGGTATAATCAATAATGTCGGCAACACGGACAAATTCGCCCGGGAAATTCCATTTTTCCATTGCATATTCGGATAATATGAAAGTGGATATTCCGAACAGGTGCAGCTCATTTTTTTGCAGACTTTCGACATCCAGTCCATTGAATGACTGTTTCAACGCCGATTCGTAGCTGGATGGAAAACGGCTGTATATAATCAACTGTCCGATATGTCTTAAAAGTCCGGCAAGGAAAAATACTTCCTGGTTTTTCTTGTCTCCTATTCGTGCCGCGAGAGCTTTTGCCGTAACCGCGATTATTATCGAGTGCATCCACAAATTTTTCTGGATGTTGGAATTCTGGGTTATTCGCGGAAGCAGTTTGGCGATAGAAACAAGGAGCGTAAGGCTTTTTACGCTCTTGAATCCAAGCAGAGACAGTGCTCTGTTTAAATCGCTGATGTTGTTGGATCTGGAGTAAAAAGGAGAATTGGCAAGTTTCAGTATTTTGCTAACAAGATTTGGGTCAGACGATATTATGGCCTCCAGTTCCTGTACGCTTAGAGTCAAATCGTTTTCATTAATTTCCAGGATGCGGGTAATTACCTGCGGCATGGACGGTATTTCAAGATTTTCATAAACGGAATCCATTATTGGCCTCTTTCGTCTTTTTTTTCCAATACAATGTTCAGTTTTTCCATTTCATCGGCGTTGTTTCTAAAGCCCAGTATCCGGTATTTTTCCGTTCCGGCAGAGTCCAGAATCAATATAGTGGGAAATCCGGGAACATTGTATTTATGTACTATGGCTTCTTTTTCGTCGCTGTCCATGTCTGTGTAGTCCAGGCGAACCAGAGTCAGGTGATGCGTGTTTACCAACGCCTTAAATTCAGGAGAAGGAAAAAATTCTTCCTCCATCTTGACGCACGCCGTACACCAGTCCGCCCGGAAATCAATCAGGGCAAGATTTTCCGGGTGGGTGTTTTTAAGGGCAGTTTTTAAATCAGATTGCCATTGCAAATTGCCGGTTTTTTGAACGGCATGGCTGGATGGCTCGCCGGGTTTAAAAAGAGACGTTACCAGAAATACTCCAAATGCAGAAATAAACAAGAACAACACAACACCTGCTTTTTGGCGGATATTCAATACCTCAGTTTTAGACA
>JAOUFE010000037.1 GCA_029858425.1 Spirochaetia bacterium
GCTGTCCCATGAGGTCGCAAAGCGCTACGGTCAGGCTGGACTTCCGGATAATACAATCACCGTAAAACTCAAGGGTTCTGCGGGGCAGAGCTTTGGGGCATTTCTGGCAAGCGGTATTACTCTTGAGTTGACTGGCGAGGGTAATGATTATGTTGGCAAGGGTTTGTGCGGCGGTCGTATTGTGGTCGTACCTCCACAGGAATGTTTAATCCATGCAGAAGAAAATATTATTGTCGGAAATACTGTACTTTATGGAGCTACAAGCGGCGAAGGATTTTTTCGAGGCGTGGCCGGAGAACGTTTTGCGGTACGCAATTCTGGCGCCGTTGCAGTAGTTGAAGGTCTTGGCGATCACGGCTGCGAATATATGACCGGCGGAATGGTCGTGGTACTTGGTCGTACCGGACGCAATTTTGCCGCAGGTATGTCGGGAGGAGTAGCCTACGTTCTGGATGAAGAGGGAGGGTTTGAAAAGCGATGCAATCTGGCGATGGTAGCACTTGAACCGATACCCGATGAAGTGGCAGCGATGGATAGCGCCGATGTGGAACCGGAGGGGCATGGCCGGGTTCATTTTAATCATCTTGGCAAAGCTGATGCTCTTGCATTGCGTGGGAAGATTGAGAAGCATTTTCGCTATACAGGCAGTAAACGAGCCAAACTTGTTCTGGATAACTGGTCAGATTATTTGCCGAAGTTTCTCAAGGTAATGCCAACAGAATATCGTCGCGCATTGAAGGAAATTGCAGAAATACAAGCCAGACAAAGAGAGGCCGAATAATGGGCAAGCTTACCGGGTTTATGGAGTTTAACCGACTGAGCGAAGAGTATTTGCCGGTTGAAAAACGGTTGAAAAATTATAATGAGTTTGTGCTGCATTTAAATGACGATCAGGCGCATATTCAGGGCGCTCGCTGTATGGATTGCGGTATTCCATTCTGCACCAGCGGCTGCCCTGTTCATAATATTATACCCGACTGGAATGATCTCGTGTATCACGATAACTGGAAACAAGCTCTGGATGTGCTGCATTCCACCAACAACTTTCCAGAAATTACTGGCCGTATTTGTCCGGCGCCATGTGAGGCTTCGTGTACGCTCAACATCAATGACGAAGCAGTAGGCATTAAATCTATTGAGCATGCAATTATAGACAAAGGTAATGAGAATGGCTGGGTTCTGCCGCAGCCATCATTTCAAAAGAGCGGAAAAAAAGTGGCAATTGTTGGCTCTGGTCCATCGGGGCTTGCAGCGGCGCAGCAATTGGCGCGGGTTGGTCACAGCGTGGTCGTGTTTGAAAAGAACAATCGAATTGGCGGTTTAATGCGCTATGGGATTCCTGACTTCAAGCTGGAAAAGCGTCTTATTGATGCCCGTATAGCTCAGATGCGGGCAGAAGGCGTGGAATTCCGCACGAATGTATTTGTTGGTAAAAAAATGGCCGATACTGGCGGAGCAATTGCAAACCATGCAAAAGAGATTGTTACGCCCGAAACCTTGCTACAGCACTTTGAGGCCGTGATTCTTGCCGGAGGCTCGGAACAACCGCGCGACTTGACCATCCCCGGCCGGGAACTGGAAGGTGTGCATTATGCCCTGGAATTTCTTGTGGGGCAAAACAAGGAAGTTGCAGGCGATGGGGATAATGCCATTAATGCCAGAGGCAAACATGTGGTGGTGATTGGAGGCGGCGATACGGGTTCTGATTGTGTTGGAACTTCCAACCGTCACGGCGCAGCCTCTGTAATGCAGTTTGAAGTGATGCCTCGACCGCCCGAAACAGAAAACAAATCCCTGATCTGGCCAAACTGGCCGATCAAGATGCGTACTTCCAGCTCGCACGAAGAGGGGTGCTCCCGCGACTGGTCGGTCTCGACTAAAGAATTTATTGGCAGAGGCGGTAAGCTTACAGGGCTCAAGGCTGTACGTCTTGACTGGAAAGATGGTCAGACGTCAGAAATACCCGGAAGCGAGTTTGAGCTGAAAGCAGACCTTGTGTTTTTGGCAATGGGCTTTACCAATCCGCTGGGAGAGGTACTGGAGGCTTTTGGCGTAGAAAAGGACGCTCGCGGCAACGCCAAAGCTGTTAGCGAAGGAGCTAATTGCTACAAGACCAATGTCAACAAGGTTTTTGCCGCAGGCGATATGCGTCGCGGTCAATCGCTTGTGGTTTGGGCCATACGCGAAGGCCGTCAGGCCGCCAGAGCCGTGGACGAGTATTTGATGGGCAGTTCTTTCTTGCCGCGTTAAGACTTTTTTCTTTGAATGCTGTTATATACAGATTGATCGGCCGGTTTAATCAGCTTTCAACAATTGCCCTTATGGCGGAAATCAGACGTTCTGGTTTAAAGGGCTTGGTAATAAAATCTTTTGCTCCGATTGTGATGGCTTTCTTGATAAATTTTTCTTCGCCAAGAGAGCTGAGCATAATTATTTTTGCCTGTGGGCTGGTTTTTAAAATTTCTTCAAGAGCTGTCAATCCATCCATACCGCGCATCGTAATGTCCATTGTAATAACATCAGGTTTGAGCTCATTGAAAAGCTTTATTGCTTCCAGACCATTTGCCGCTTCCCCAACCACCTTGAAATCAGGGGGAAGAAGCGACTTTTTTACCATATTTCGAATAAATGTTGCGTCATCGACGACGAGTATCGAAGTGATTGCCATATTTTCTCCTGTTATCCTTTAAGGACTGCGTTGGTTATTGCTCCCACAAGCCGCTCTTCGGCAAATGGTTTTATGATAAAATCGTGAGCTCCTGATTTAATTGCTTCTTTAATAAATCTGGCTTCGCCAAGAGCGGATACCATGATGACTTTTACTTTTGGATCAATGGCTTTTATTTTTTTTGTGGCTTCAATTCCGCCAAGCTTTTTCATGGATATATCCATTGTAATCACATCAGGACGTAATTTGTCACATAACTGAATCGCTTCCCATCCATCCTGGGCTTCTCCAATGATTATAAATCCCTTGGGTTCCAGATATTTTCGGATTACTTGCCGCATGTAACCAGAATCATCGACAATCAGGACTTTGGTTCCTTCCAGAGTTTTATCAGACATATCAGGATAATTTAATATTCGAGGATAAATTGTAAAATACTTATCAAAGTATTTTCGGTATCATCATAATTAGTTCTGCAAGCACTTCTTTTTCTCCCCACATGAACTCATTTTCAATGTAAAGTATGCTGCTATCGTCCGGATGGTTTAAGTTTTCCTCCATGGATTCTACCAAAATTTCATTGTTTTCCAGAATTTGGGGTATTCCAGGCTCGACAGGGATGCCTGTTAGTTGTGTTAGTGAGTTTGTAAAGGCGCTGCCAAGGATATTTGTGACTTCCATCAAAGGCTCAAAATCAATGGTTTCCGGGGCAGGCATCTGGGCTGCCTGATAAAGCATTTCAGCCATATTTCGGGCATTGTTTTGATTCAGGATAAAATAAATCATACCCTTGATCGGCAGCATCGGGAGTGTCAGGCCAATGATCGGTGAATCATCTTCCTTGAAACGGTTGATGTATGATACAAGTTTGTCTTTCGAATATCGTTTGGCTTTGGTTTGGCCGGGAAAAATATTTTGGTGCCCGGTCAGACTTTTAATTCCATCAATGGCCTTTTCATTTCCGGTTTTTAGCCATGTTTTTACCATTTCCGGGTTTTTCCCATCCAGCAGATCGTATAACTTGTCCATTTGAAAATCATTTTTATCAAAATGACCCAGGGCAATGGAAGTTTCATCGTCGCTTTCGAGATCTTCTTCCGATTCAATCATCATTTTCATTTTTTGAAATTCCGACAGCTCCGGTTGCGTTTCCTTTTTTTCAGCGCCTGAATCGGTTTGGCCATTTTTATCTCTTTGAGATTCCAGATTTTCCATTTCCATCATTTCCTTTTCGATTTCCTCGATACTGATGTCCGAGCTGGGTGAAACGGCCAAGCTTGAGCTTTCATCTTCAATGTTCAATTCTTGTCCCGTTTGATCTTCGAGTCTCTGTTCTTCCGTCATGGTAGAACCTGAGTCTTTTAGAGAAATCGAATCATCGGAAGCAACTGTAAATTCAAAATTCTCTTCATCTTTGAACTCCGCATTATCCCCGGAGGTTTCATCTGTGATTGGCGTATCTTCTGTTTTGCTTTCAAACAAGCTGACTTCTTCCTCACCTTGCGGAATTGAAGTGTCCGACGTATCGTCTTCCGGACTTTTGAATTCAATATCAAGAGTTTCTTCATCAATCAATTCTTCATGCGATCGATCAGATTTTTCCATTGAACTGGATTCAGCGATATCAATATCATTTAAATCATCTTCAGTAAAATCAAGGTTTTGAATTTCAGTAGTTTCAGGTTTTTCGGGTGTGTCTTCGATAGTAGCAGGTTTTACCTCTGGTTGGGTATCCATATCCATGATTACTTCAATAGATTCATTTTCATCGGCTGCGGATTCGGTACTTTCAAATTGCGCTGATTCACTCTCACCGGAAGCTGCTATCTGTATCTGCTCATGCGACGGAATTTCAATATTTTCCAGTGTCACTTCTTCATGCTCATCAAGGGCTGTTTCCATATTTTCCAATACAGCCGGATCATCCATATGCTGAGGGATTTCAATATTTTCGAGTGTAACTTGTTTAGGGGATTCCTCAGGAGCGATTTCCATGCTTTCACTTTGAGGTTCGAATTCTTTGGAAATGCCCCTCATGTTGCCGGGTGTTTCTGTATCGGGAAATATATCGATGTTTTCATCGGTAGCCATTTCACTTTCTGTCTCTTCAGAATCTCTCCGTACCGGCTTTATTTTCACTTCGAAATCTTCAAGCTGTTCGAACTCGGAAGGAGTCATCTTCGATATATCATCCAGTTTAATTTCTTTGGCAATCATTGCCGGGGCAGGTGATACCAGTTTGGGTTGAGGCTTTGCTATTTCTTTGGGCGGTGTTTTTACTGGAGTTGGCGTTTTGGTTTCAACTGCCGGTTTTTTTACTGCGCTTGTAATGGGAATCGGTTTCAAATCGGATTTTTTCCCGCCTGGAGCCGCGCTGATTTCAGTAAGCGATTTTCCTTTTTGAGAACGATAAATTTGTATAACCCCATGGACATCAATAATTAATATAATACTTCCATCCCCAAGAATGGAAGCGCCAGAAATACCATCTATTGCCCGGTAGTGTTCTGCAAGAGATTTTATTACAACTTCCTGGCGGCTTAGAAACTGGTCTACCAGAATTGCAATGGATGTAGTATGGTAATCAACTACGATTACCGGGTGTTCATCGGAAGCAATTTCCAGATGTTTTTTTGTAAATGCTTTCTGGGTCGCCGATTGCGATGGAGCAGGGGTATGTTCTGCTGCCGGCGATGGAAATATTTTATCGAGACGAATTACGGGGATGAGTTTATCCCGGAGTCGCACCATTTCGTTGCTATCTACTGTAAGAAAATTTTTTGAACTTACTTTTTGGGTTTCAACAATAGATGCCATTGGAATGCAATAACGTTCTGATCCCACCTTGACTATGAGTGCATTTAATATGGCAAGGGTAAGCGGCAGTTTGATGGTAATGACTGTTCCCTGATCTTTTTCGGAATCCAGAATGATCGTACCATTTAAATCTTCTACTGATTTTTTTACCACATCCATTCCAACGCCGCGGCCAGACATTTCGTCCACCTCGTCTTTTGTTGAAAACCCGGCCTGGAAAACAAGAGCCTTTATGTCGTCGCTGGAAAGCGACATACTTGCTTCGGGCGAGATAAGGCCTCGTTCTACAGCCTTTTGTGCAATTTTATCAAAATTTAAACCCCGTCCATCATCCCTGATAATAATATTTATATAGTTGCCTTCCTGGTAAGCCTCAAGATGCAACGTTGCCGTTTCTGGCTTCCCCACGTTGATCCGATCTGAAGGTAATTCAACTCCATGATCCAGAGAATTTCGAACGAGATGAGTCAAGGGCTTGATCAATTCATCTGTAATTTTCTTGTCCAGCTCGGTAGATTCTCCCGTCATGCTGAGCACGACTTTTTTCCCGCTTTTTGAAGCGTAATCCCTGACGAATCGTCGAAATCTGTTAAAAACCGAGCTTATAGGAACCAGGCGGGAATTCATCACAAGTCCCTGAATCTCGGATGAGATACGCACCAAATCTTTGGTTCGATCCCGAACATCTTTGAAAATATTCTGAAGATCCGGATAGAGACGCAGGGTTTCCGAAATTTGCAGGAATCCGGAGTTTGCAATAACAAGTTCGCCCACAAGATTTAACATTACATCCAGTCGATGTACCGGGATTCTTACCGAATCGGATGTTTCCACATCGGATTTTTGGTTTTTGGCTGACTCGTCTTCTTTTCCTGTTCCCGGATTGTTGGATAATTCTTTTAAAACATTTTCGGAAATAATTCCGACTTTATCTATCAAGTCTACTTTTGCAGCAATTCCCACTTCATCTGGGGGATGAGCGGTTTTTATCCAGTATCGAATTTCCCGGTCTTTGGATATCGTAAAATCATCGCTGTCCATTTCTTCTTCGCTGGGAGATTGCTTTACGATTTCCCCAAGGTTGCCAAGCCGCTTGTGAACCAGAAAGGCGCGTATGGAAGGAGCCAACTCTGCCTGTGATATCCAGACTCTGACCAGCATTGTTCCGGGAATATAGTCATTTGAGCCTAGTTCATGCATGGCTTCCGGTATCGGTTGTTTATGGTCAATCCTTTTGCCTGCCGTATCCTTTTTATTCTTTAGAAATGAATTTATTTTATCAATGAGACCCTGGGTCTGGATTTTCCTGGTGTCTTCCCCGTGACCCAACAGGTTCCCGATTTTTCCTATGGCGTCTTTGCAGGCAAGCAAAGT
This sequence comes from Spirochaetia bacterium, assembly GCA_029858425.1. Taxonomy (GTDB): domain Bacteria; phylum Spirochaetota; class Leptospiria; order Turneriellales; family JAOUFE01; genus JAOUFE01. The sequence continues at coordinate 6,860 of JAOUFE010000037.1, forward strand.
ATCAATTACTTCTTTATTTACTTTGATAGAGCCAGTTTTGAATTCCTGAAATACATTTTCCATCGAATGCCCAAGGGATACAAGATTTTCAAGGTCGAGAAAGCTTGCGCTGCCTTTGATTGTATGGGCTACTCTAAATATATCTTCGAGGGTCTCTGCATTGTCCGGATGCTCTTCAAGAGCAATAATAGAATCATCCAGAAAACTTAGATTTTCTTCAAGTTCATCCAGGAATATTTTTATTTCATCCTGATCGCGTAGGGAAACCATACAAAAATTATCGGCGAGTTTCATTGACTTGTCAAGCTAATATAATGATAATTTATGGAAATTAAATCAAGGATGGAGCCTGGGCATGAACTCGAAATTCAGTCAGAATGATTTAAATTAGCGCGTTTTTGGGGCGCTTCGCGCCCCAAAAACGCGCATTTTAATACATTTTGATCTGATTATTGAGGTTCATACCCATGCTCGATGGAGCATGGGAAAAATATTAAAAGGGCAGTGGGGCTTAAGTCCGGATGGCGTTATTAAAAGTGACCCGTGGTATTTGCTTCAAAATAATCGCATAATTCAGTCGGGTTTTGGGAAATGCCCGGACGGATACAGGATCGGGAAAATCGGAGAAGGCTTGATTTTACCTGGCCTTGTCAATGCACATACCCATCTCGAACTTTCTGTATTTAAGGGGAAAACCATTGGCGGCCATGGAGTTCATAACTTTGCCTTAAGTTTTATGGATCTGCCAGAGCCTGAGTTCGAACACCGCATTTATCTGGCTGCTCTGGAACTTAAAAAAGCGGTTTCCAGAGGGACATTTTATTTCGCGGATATTGCCAATACTCCGGCTTTTTCGAAGGCGCTGGAAAGCAATTCTGATTTTCAGGGGTTGCGTTTTCTGGAGTTGCTCGGTTTCTCGGATCCGGCTGATGCAAAACGTATCTCCATGGCCAGAGAAGCGCTGCTGTATGATAAAGAAATAATATTTGCTCCTCATTCCGTTTATGGCAGTTCTCCTGAAATTTTTAAATATATAGCTTCTAAAGGTCACAGGATAACAAGTCTCCACGCGCTTGAAGCTCAAAATGAAATAAATTTGTTTCATGAAACCGGGTCGACATGTGATTTTTTAACTCAAATCAGACAGTATAAAAGGCATGCCGAAGTATATAAAAATTCATTTGTTTCTTATCTTGAGATGATGATGAAAAAATTTAAAAAAATATTCTTGGTTCATATGACCTATGCAGATGAAAATATAATTAAAGACATCGCAGCAAGAATACCGCAGGCTGCCGTGGTTCTTTGTTTTCGCTCAAACGAGTTCTTGTCCTGCCATCGGAACAATTGGGAGAGTATCGAAAAAAACTGGCTGCCGTTACTCCTTGGTACAGACTCAGCGGCCTCATGTCCGGATGTTTCGATACTCGATGAAGTCCTTTCTGTCATTCATGCCGACCATCTTCCCCAATCTCTTGTATGGAAAGCGGCGACTTCAAACGCATACAATTATCTGGAGTTGCCTGTGGAAACAATACCTTGTTTCTGGTATGAAGGCGCAACATCCAATCCATTATCGCTAACAGGGAAAACGGGGATTCCTCTTTCGAATCTACCAGCGATTGGAAAATGAAAATGCAGCGCCCTGATTTTGAATTTGAAATTGAAAAAGAATATTTTGACGAGAGGGGGAAAGAGAGGCGACTTTGAGATCTTGAGAGTCAACATATCGAATGTAAAAGTAAATAGCCGAAAGAAGGCAAACCGCGCCTGCGCTCAGGAAACCGATCTCCAGGGACGTATATACAGGGATGTTTTTTTGATAGGCTGCATAATATTCCAGGTCTCTGGAGGTAAGGGTGTATCCATTTTTTGCAACCTTGTAATTGTAAAGAGAAATATTGGACTGGGCATTTTGCCGCTGTATCTCAAAAAAAAGCCCGCCCAAACCTCCGAACATGGACGAGAAAATGCTGGCCTTGTACAATTGTTCAAAAGTATACGGACCAATAGCTTTGCGGTTTAAATTGTAATAATCTGTTGACTTTCCGGGAATTAGTTTTGCAAATATATGAAATTTCGTATTTTCGGAGTCAACTTTTATGGATTGATAATTATCAATGAAACCATCTTTTGTAATGCGGATTCTGTGAAAACCCGGTAGAATATTTTTAATGGTAACTGGAGCCTGTCCCCTGTATTCGGCATCCATATAAACATCACATTTTTCCTGCTGCGTTGAAACATCAAGTTCAGCCGTAGAGATTTCCTTTTGCATATCAGCGACAATATCCATCTTCTGATCTTTGGACAAAGATACTGGCTTACTCCAGGTTATATAACCATCCTTTCTTACGGATATATCGTTTTCTCCGACCGGGACTTCGTTTATTTCGAGGGGCGCATAACCCATATACTGCTCGTTCAGGTATACCGAAGATTTCTCGATATTGGAGGAAATATTCAAAATCCCGGTATTTACGCCTGAAATACCCGATGATATCTTGCCGGCGAAATTTAATATATTTTTTGAAATATCGATCTCGAGGCTCGTCATTTTATCTTCGTAAATCAGATTCCCGTTTCTAAAGATGCGGATGTTTATCAGGTAGAGGTCATTTTTATTTTCAATGCTGCTGAGCAGGTGCAGATCTTCGGGCATGAAAAATTCTGCCTGCGAAGAATCATCGAGAAGTAGTTTCGGTTCAATGATTGCCTCGGGGAATTTGTTGACAGGTTTGATTTGGAGGTCAAATCTTTCCGGTTTTGGAGGATTGCCAGAGAGAAAAGTTTCTCTGGGATCTTCAGTTATGTTGTCAGGCGGATAGGTAATTTTTTCGGGTTTGGGATTGCTGATAACAATGCTTTTTGCAATTTGAAGTCTGTCTAACAAGATTGCCTGAAAAATACTCTTGATGTATTTTTTTTCATCGGGCAATTTGTAGAACGTTGGGTATACAAACAGGGAGTACAAATCCTTGTATTTTATAATGCCATCGTTATAGGAATATTCATTCGTTGGCGGCTTTTGAGGGGTCGTTTCTCCAGATATCGCCAGAAAACCGGATAAAACAAAACAGAATATATTGGCGAATATTTTCAATTTTGCAAAACTTCGTTAATGGTTGCCACAAGGCGTTCGGTCGTAAAGGGTTTTATAATGTATTCCATTGCCCCGGCTTTAACGGCCTGATACAATACTTTTTCATGGGAAATGGCTGAGCACATGATGACTTTTGCCTTTGGGTCAAAGTCGAGGATTTTCTTCAACGCTTCCAGTCCGTTAACATGAGGCATGGTGATATCCATGATAACAATGTCAGGTTTTAGCTGTTTGTACATGGCAATAGCTTCCAGGCCGTCTTTGGCATCGCCGGCAATTTCGTGTCCCGATCCTTCCAGAACCCTTTTTTCAATTCGTTTAATAAAAGCAAGATCATCTACAAGCAGTACTCGAGCCATATTGCTTATTTGCAAGTGAATTCTATTTGTCAAGCATAGTGTGAGCGCAGGCGCTTCAATACAGGCGGGAACATTGGGATGAACCTCAATAATCAGATCAAAATGTAGTAAAATACGCAGCCTTGCAGGAACACCCTTTCATCTGTCCTTAAATAATCGCTGTAAGTCCAGGAAAAATTTTTTCACTTCGGGCAGGGAAAATTCTTCTCCGGCAGTATAAAAGGGGATTATTTTTTTGTCAATTAGCGCAAACTGGACACGGGCATAGATATTTTTTTGCATATAGATCTTCAAAGGGGCTTCTTTCGGATGAAGTGAAATTATTTGTTCCGGCGTTACATAGCCACACGTAATATTGAAGTCAGTATTCCCCTTCCGGGCTAATTTTTTTTGAATTTTCAAGGTTTTGTTTAAAAAACTTTTCATTTGCGAAATGCGATACGGTTTTTTCAGAGATACAATGCGTATTTTATTTTGAGCCCCTTTTGGCGATTTTTTTAACTCGTAAGGAAATTTTATGTCCTGTGTAAAAAAATCATAGCGGCCAAACGCGTTTTCAATGGCAGAGAAAAAATCAATAAGGGTATCGGTTTGAGAAAATGCAATCAGAAAATATACTCGAACATTGTTCATTTTATTTAAACCTCTTTTCCAACAAGTTTTTCATAGTATCCCGGATCTCCGCCCGAATCATTAGATTGCTGTGAGTAAAAGATAAATTATATAATTTGGCAATTGCAGAATTATCGTCTATGCTTTTCAGGGAATATAGAGCCGCAGTTTGAACCGGGTAAGATTCTTTTTCATTGGAGAGTATCTCCAGTAAATATGGAACAGTTCTTTTTACTTTAAAATTACTTAGTGCAATAGCGGACTCCTGCCGAACACGGGCTTCCGTGTGTGAAAGATTGGCGAGCAAAAGCTCATAACCGTTATAATCGCCCAATTTACCTGTAACATATATGGACCATAGTAAAATACTTGTATCTTTTTCATCTTTCATGATGCGATTTAATCCTGCCATCATTCCAGAGCTGGACAATGCAAGCAAAGACTGAATTTCCATTAATTTCAATTCATTTTCAGTCTCCTGGGACAATTGGCGGGAAATAACAAATGCCGCATTTTGATATGCGTATTCATTTAAGGCCTCCAGCACTGATTTTCGAACCAATGGATTTGCGTCAGAAAGGGTATCCAGCAAGGAATTAAAGGCCATGGGCGGTTTTATTCGCGCAAGAACTTTTGCGGCAATCATCCGAACTTCGTCATTGACATCAGAGCGTAAAACACGAATATAATAGGGGATCGCATCCTGGGCATTCATATTGTCAAGGCTGCGAATGGCATAATATCGAACGGATTTGTTTCGATCGTTTAACAACTGCAAAAGGACAGGAATAGTCCTTTCATCTTTGATGTAATAGAGAGAATCAATTGCATAGGTGCGTTCGACCGGGTTTTCCGATTTCGAGAGATTTAAAATAACAGGGTAAATCCGGTCGTCTTGAATGACAGCTATTGTTTCGTTTGCAGCCTTTCGGATGTTCATAAGAGGATAGGCTAAAAGAGCGCTGGTTTGGTACAGCATCTCCTTGATTTTCCATTTTGCGACTACCTGCAAAACAAGTATCATCTCTTCCTGATCAGAGTCCTCCGGTATTGTTTTTTTTATAAAGCGATTGTATTCAAATTCCAAAAGCCCGACAAAGGCATGGTAAACATTCATGTTTTCTTCATTAAACGGAAATTTATCCAGAAAACGGCGCAAAAGGTAATTGCGCAGAACAGTTCTTTGATCCTCGATGGCAACGGTTAAAACGCGCCGCCACAAATCTTCGGGCATTGTATCAATTTTTTCCAATAATATGATGATTGAGTCATCCCGGCTGGAGGCAAGGGTGTAGTTCAGATTCCATATGGCATCGGCTTGTGTTTTGGCGGAGTATTTGGGAAGGATCGTTACAGGCGGAGATTCAGAGGTCGGAGTTTCTGGAAATAAACAGGCATTCAAGATCAGGAAAAATAAAACAAAATAAAAAAAGCGGAACCAGTTGTCCTTTGGAATATTTATCCGCATTGGTTTAAAACCTCCCGCAAAAAGAGCAATGCGGATTCCAGTTCATGGCAATGTGACGCCACCCTCCTTTTTCCATGAGGTAAATTCTTTTTTCAAATCCCCGTGTAATGAGAAATTGCAGGGAGAGGTATGCCATCATACTCCCAATGATACCGGGAAGAGGCGACAGTATTCCTTCGGTAGCACATGTGGGAATTTCTTCATCGGGAACTTTCTCAAACAGACATCTATAACAGGCAAATCCCGGTTTTCCTGCAACAGGGAAAATATGTCCCTGAAAATTACCAATGCTTCCGATGATGGCTGGAATTGCGTTTTTCACAGCAATGTCGGATAGCAAAAATTTACAATGAATATCGTCGGTTCCATCCAAAATCAGATCCACGTCTTTGATAATTGGAGCATGGTTGTTTGCGTCGAAGCCAACAGGCAGCCATTCCATATCCAGTTCAGGGTTTAATCTGGAGAGAAACTCCACAGCCGTAGCCCCTTTTAGAGCCCCAATATTATCTGCCGCATAAAGAATTTGGCGAGATAAATTGCTGGGTTCTACTATGTCAGGTTCAAGGAGTCGTATAAAACCTACTCCCGATGCAGCAAGGTAGGGAAGCAACCCTGAACCAATGCCTCCGGCGCCAAGAACCAGTACCCGACTTTTTTTTAAAATGTTTTGGGATTCTTTCCCGATAGATAAAATCTGTCTGCTATATCTTTCTATCTCATTTTTACTGAGCATGCAATCATTATTCAATAAAACAGAAGTTTTGCTTCAAAGCGCTTTGCATTTTTTATTCCCCGCCACTTTAACAAGAGACGGGGAATCTTGTTTTTTACTTTTTGTTTTTGCCCATGGCCGTGTGAATTCTTTTTACAACATCAGCGATAAATGCATCTTTGCTTTTATTGTCTTCACAAAACTTGAGGGCTTTTTCTGCGGCAGGATTTTCAAAATCCGCCAGATTGAGGATGGCTAACAGGGCAGAATAAACAACCGCATTGTCATCGTCGGATTGCACCACTTCACTCAGAGCCGTGGTTGGCTGACCTTTGGTTCCCATCATACCAAGTCCATCGGCAAGGGCAATTCGCACTTTAGGATTTTGATGGGATTTCATCGCCGCAATCATTGCATCGGTTGCTTCTTTGGCTGCTTTTGCTTCGCCAAGACCTTTGGCCGCCTTTATTACATCGGCATCGTTGTCCGATTTCAGGTCGGCAACATACTCTTGTGTGTTTTTTTTCTTTTCTTCAGCCTGCAAGCCAGCCGCCATGATTAGTATTAAAACAGGTACAAATATTTTTTTCATTTTTATAGTCTCCACTTTAAGTCAGTTGATATATCGCGGATTACATGGGCAAGCATTTTTTAATAATTTAAACTTATTTTTGCAATTTTTGGAGTCCCTGTTGGCGAATTGAAAAAAAGCTTGTAGGGACGTTTTCACCCGGAAATCTGGGCGAAAAGGAAATATATGATAGTAATTGAATCTCTAAATCACATTAATTTACCAGCACACAATATAGAAGAGTCCGTAGAATTTTATTCAATGCTTCTGGATTTCGAGGAAATTACCGCCGATACCGAAAGCGCCATAATAACATTCGATGATCAGTTGCAAATAAAACTGGTGAAAACACAGGAAAACCCCATCAACAGCAATTTCCCGATATTTTCGTTTATTCTCGATGTGGATGATTTTACAGAAGCCATTCAGGAAATTGAGGCCAGCAATATAAAAATTGTTTCCGGCCCAAATGAGATCGGCGGCGGAGAAAATGTCCTGATAGCCGATCCTGCAGGAAATACAATAGAATTGTATTATCAGGAATAAAGGGAGGCTTCGCCTCCCTTCGCGCGCACATGGTTGCGCGCTACCCTCCGGATATTTTTGTTCTGAATTATCTTTGTTTCTGGATAATCGCAGGTTGTGATGAGTATATTTCAGGCAATACAGACAAAAACAGAGAATGAATCGTTTTATATTTCCAGTAGAAATGAATTTTTAAAATGTTATAGTATAAAGTCCATGCTGCGGGAAGGCAAAACTCTTGCCGGGAGAATTGCAGAGGCAGTAAAAAAAAGAAGAAAACTGATCTGGATTGCCCCGTTTCACAGCGAAATTTATAAGCAGATTCCACAAGATTTCAGGCGTTACCTTGTCTGGATTTCTCCCGTCGGCTTTACGCCGGGCGAGGATGGCGTTATTGATAATCCGGAAAGTTTGAAATATTTTGAGCTTGGGGTGGAAAAAAAAGATGCCTTTGAAATCGCCACTCACCCATGTTTGAAAGATTATCCTTTTATAGAAGAAATCTCCGAAATAATCAAGTCATCGGCTGCCAGAATAAAAACCATCGTCCATTTTAAATCTGTATGGGAAAATAATTTCAGGCGTAATAAATTAAACTGGCAGAAAAGTCTGGATATTTCGCAATTTATATCCGATCCGCCCGATTTAATGGTATTGGGCGGCCCGTCGGTGGACAAATGCGCGGCGTCCATGAAGGAACACAAAAATATATGGTGTTGCGATACCGCCCTGCCTTCGTTGCTGTCTTATCGTATTGTTCCCGCTGCGGTTTTTTCGCTGGATGCGGGTTTTGCTTCTTACGAACATTTTATTTCAGCAATAGAAAAAAAAGCAATTTCAAGGTTGGTGTTAATCCTGGATCCATTGTCATTTCCGGCATTGTATGATGCGGGGTTTTCAAAAACTTTTTCGTATGCAAGCAGCAATCCCTTGATACAAGGCGCGCAAGGCCGTTTTACAGTTATCGAGAATTCAACAAACGATGTTTTTGGATTGATGATTGCTGCGTTTGATTTTTTGTATCAAAGTCCGCGACCATTGATTGTTGGACATGATGGCGGCCAGTCGCATTATGTAACCCACTTGAGGGGATCGGCGTATCACGCAAGGCAGTATCAACAATGTGGCCGGATTTCTTCAGTCGAGCAATATTTTTTCCATCTAAGTCGTCGCTATGGTCGCAATATACTGAACGAAGCATCTATTTGATGGATTCCCATGGCAAGAGCTTCTGATAGTCGGTGGTTAGTAGCGGGCAAACCCCGCGGATTCGGTCAAAGGCAATTTGCAGCATTTTTTCATCCGATTCGCATCCCAGAATGTTTCTGCCTAATTCGGCGGCAACCTTTAGAGAGGTTCCGGTTCCCAAAAAAGGATCGTAGACAAGATCGCCAGGATTGGAGCTGGCTTTTACGAGCCGGGTCATGAGTTTTTCCGGTTTTTGAATTGTATTTAAAAGTGCCCTGTCGATGAGCTCCTTCGATCTGTAAGTGAGCTGCTTGATATCTCCCCATACATTCCCGGGATTTTTCCCGAGGGGGTTAAACTTTGTTTTTGAGAATCTCCCTTTTGTTACAGAGGGTACATTTTCGCACCGCAAACGCTGGGTAAGTTCCACAAGCTGCGGAACCCGGATATCGTCGAGGTTAAAACTTGTGGATTTTCCCTTCGTAAAATAAAAAATCACGTCATAATTGTCAGTATAGGAGTTTCGACCCTGTGCAAGACGACTGGGTTGGTACCAGATAATTCTTGTGTTTAGTTTGAGGTATGGAGAATAATCAATAAAATCAATGGCATTGTGTTTACCAAACAAATACAATGTTCCGCCCGGCTTTAGTACCCGCGAAAACAATCGAATCAGGCGTAAATTGTATTGCTGGATTTCGGATATCTTGTCCCAGGGTTGGGTGGTGATGGCGTAAGGTCCATCGGCAATAATCAGGTCGATAAAATTTTTGGGCAAACGCGCTGTAAACTCGATGGAGCTTCCGTGAATAATTTTATTTTGCTGCATTATTTTTGTTCCCTCCGCTGTACTCTCTGGCAATCATACAGGTACGTAGTATCTCTGCGTTTGTTATAAAGAGGGTTTGTTAGAATTACGAGTTTTTCCATCAAATCAGGGTGAAATTCGCTGATTTGTTCGCATTTTAATTGAATTTCATCGAGCATTTTTACATCGTCATCGGTAATCTGGCCAAGCTTTAATATCCGCAGCGAGTTGGCAGAGCTTGTTTTTAGTGCGGAAATTAATCCGGAAATTTTCCACGTTTGAACCGGGTATGGAAATGCAAATTTTGTATAGGCATGAAACCAGAAATCAACATCCAGGAGGTAAAGAGGTTTTTTTTCTTTATCCGATAAATACTGGGCTGCGTTTATTACGTTCATCTGACCGCGGGTAAATGTTGCAGGAAATATCAGAAAACTGTTTAAAATTAAAAATCCGTAAAAGGAAACTCGAATCCATTTTTTATTCCAGTACATCTGAATTCCATAAACGCTGAAAAAGAAAAATAAAGGGATAACTGGAAACATGAACCTTTCCTGCTTGTTGGCAATCAAGGAATGAAAAATAACATAGATCAGGAAGTTTATAGAAAGAAGCGGTATTCTTTTAAATACCCGTGGTAATGGTACGGTGAGCAAAAATGAAAATGGAGGAATTAAAAGACATAAAAAAAGCACCAGATATACTGACCAGGGCGCTTTACCGTATTTTGTGTGTACGATATTGGACTGATAGTTTGTCGAGATATAGTTCCAAAGCGTAGAGAAGGGCGAACGATTGTCTACGATGTCCAGAGCTCCCATGACAAGGAGTACTGCAATTCCGGCGGAAAGAAAATAGATCCAGTTTTCTTTTTTCCATTTACCCATGAAGGTCTGATATAGAAAGTACAGGCTGGTTGTTGCAATTAATATTCCAATTTGGTATCTTAAAATTACGCTCAGGGAGAGAAAATACGACCCCAGAAAAATATCTTTGCGGTTTGAATTTTTTTTTGTCAGGAAATAAAATCCCCATGGTATGGAACTCATCACGAAACTGTTTAGTTCTGCGCGGCTGGAAATAAAAGGCATGAGAAAATACAATGAAACGAGCATCGCGGCAATACCAGACCATTTCTTATCCATGAAATTCAAACTCAGAAAATAAATGCCTGCGATGCTGAATAAAGAAATCATCCCCAGCATAAAAAGACCAGAGCTGACAAGAGAAGAAGGCAGAACAATACCGGACAAGTGAGCCAGTTTCACAAAAACATAAAAGATCTGCGGAAAAATTTCCATTCTTATAATAGAAACAGAAATGCTTTGTCCCTCAAAAAGTTTGCGCAGAGCCGGATCCATGATTTCTGTATAATCATCCAGAGACAATGGAGCATAGTTGTAAAAAGAAGCAATGGTTCTAAAAAAAAATCCGGACAACAGAGCGAATAATAGAGGTCTTTGAGAAAAGACATGAAAGAGTTTATGGAGTATACTTTTTTGCTGCATATTTTAGATCAACTGTATTTTCTTGAGCAAATAACGTGTATATTTCTTTTTCACCTCGCGTGTTGTCGACGCCTGGAATTTGGGCAAGAACTTCGATATTCACGTCAGAATGCAGTAAAACGCGCGAATTTAAATTATTCTGACTGAATTTTGAGCTCAAGCCTGGAACCAAAAATTTGATCAGGCGTTATTAAAAGATAACGAATACTTTACTTTTCAAGTGCATTATAATATACTGCATACATGGTAAAACGCAATTATAAACAATTAAAAATAAAACCATGAGTACTGACTTAGTCCGGTAAGTTTGTTTTTTTGCCCCCCACGGGGGCAAAAAAACATTAACTACGGACTGAGTCAGTACTCATGAATAAAACCTTTGATTCCGGAAAAATTGGCCATTTTAAAAAAAAATTCCAACAATTTCTGGTTTAGCTGGAATCCATCTATTTCCGAATTGTTCCAAAGCATTGACTTTGATCTCTGGCAAAACAGTCAAAATAATCCATACAGGATGTTGATTCAGCTCAATGCCGCCAAACTTTTAAAGTTAAGCAACAGCAAAAGTTTTATGTCGAGGCTGCTGCCCTTGAGGAAGAAACGGAATATTACTTTTCACGAAATGACGATGAACAAAGACAAAAAAGCGAAAAATCCCAGAGGATTGCGTATTTTTGCGCCGAATTTGCCTTGCATGAGTCTTTTCCAAATTATTCGGGAGGTTTGGGAGTACTTGCCGGCGATCATATCAAAACAGCCAGCGATATGAATTTGCCACTCGTTGCCATTGGCTTGCTCTATCGTTTTGGTTATTTTTCCCAATACCTCAATGACGACGGATGGCAACAGGAAAATTATCCAATGGTGGATACATTTTCGCTTCCACTTGAACTGGTATTTGATGGTAGCGGCAGTCCTTTGCTTGTTGAAGTCGAGATGCCTGGAAGGAAAATATTTGCCCAGAGCTGGCATTGTATCGTCGGGAAAGTGGATCTTTATCTTCTTGATGCCAATATTTCACAGAATTCCTTTGAGGATAGAAAAATTACCAATCAGCTTTATGTCGGCGACAAGGAATTGAGAATACAGCAGGAAATGATTCTGGGCGTGGGTGGTATCCGGCTTCTTGAGAAAATCGATAAATACCCTACGGTCGTTCATATGAACGAAGGCCATTCGGCATTTTCATCTCTGGAAAGAATTCGATATTACATTACCGCACATGGTTTATCCTTTGTCGAGGCTTCCGAACTTGTAAAATCCAGTACTGTGTTTACCACCCATACTCCAATACCTGCGGGAAATGAAGAATTTGAAGATTCGCTGATTGAAAAATACCTTCATCCATTTATGAGCGCATCCCGATTAAGTATGCAGGAATTTTTAAACCTTGGTAGAATTCATCAAAATACCGGGGAAAAATTCGGGATGACGCCGTTTTGTATACGGTCATCGGCGTATTGTAACGGCGTGAGCAAGCTGCACGGAAGGGTGTCCAGAACCCTTTGGCGAGAAATATGGCATGAACTGTATGATGATGAAATCCCTATTGATTACATCACCAACGGGGTTCATGTGCCTACCTGGATTTCTGATGAATTTTCAAGACTTTTCATGCGCTATGTTGACCCGCAATGGTTTCGAAAGGTAGGGGAGCCTGAGATATGGCAGCGAATAAAAAATATTCCCTCAAATGAATTATGGAAGGCCGGTGAAAGACTAAAAGAAAGATTGATTGCTTTTGCCAGAAAAAAGGTTAGAGAATCGCTGATGCGCAAAAGCGGCTCGCGTCAGGAAATCGAAGATGCAGATAACCTCCTAAGCGCCGATTCACTCACTATTGGTTTTGCCCGCAGATTTGCAACTTATAAAAGAGCTTACCTGCTTTTTAAAGATGAGGAGCGATTAAAGAAAATATTATCAAGCACATCGCGCCCCGTTCAGTTTATTTTTGCCGGAAAAGCGCACCCGGCAGACAAAGAAGGAAAAGAGGTGATTGCAAGAATCATTCACATAGCAAGACAGGATGGCTTTAAAAACCGCATTGTTTTTCTCGAAGATTATGATCTGGAAACAGCTCGTTATCTTGTTCAAGGCGTTGATGTTTGGCTCAACACCCCGCTTCGACCCATGGAGGCATGCGGGACGAGCGGAATGAAGGTGGCTATAAACGGCGGCATCAACCTTTCTATCCCGGATGGATGGTGGGATGAGGCTTATACAGAAGATATTGGATGGACCATTGGGCGAGGCGAAGAATACAAGGATCATGAATATCAGGATTTTGTAGAGAGCAAGGCTTTATACGATATTTTGGAAAACATTGTCATACCCGCCTATTTTAACCGAAGCGCGGATAATCTTCCGAAGGAGTGGATAAACAAGCAAAGACATTCTTTGAGCTACACTCTTGCTGCTTTTAATTCAGAGCGGATGGTCGGCGAGTATTTGCAAAAATATTATAATAACGCAAGCCGTAATTATAAAGAGCTCATTGCTGGCAACTTCCAAAAACTCAGGGATTATTGCGGATGGCTCGTGCATCTGAAAAATGAATGGGAAAATGTAAAGTTTGTCAGTTTTTCGCATCAAGAAAATGTCGAGTATTACCATGCTGAAGAAACCGTGTTTTTTGAAGCCCAGATCGACATTGGAAAATTGAAGCCCACAGATCTACAGATCAGTATCTTTATCGGCAGTCAGGACGGCACGGGCAAGGTCATCAATGAGCAGTCTGTTGACATGGAGTTTCACCATAGTTATGGAACCATTGCTTTTTTTACTTGTTCCATCACACCGCAATCCGGAGGCGTATTTTATTATTCTACGCGCATTCTTCCTGCACATCCCCAGATGGTTCGCACAGTAGAACCTGATCTTGTCAAATGGTCTTAAAGGACGAGACTTAAAAACCAATTCCGGCTGCCAGGCCATATACAAGCGAAAGAGTTCTGGACTCAGGGACATAATCTGCGCTTATAATAGGGGTAACTGAAAAAGTATCGATCATTATATCATATCCAATGCTTCCGCGGATCAAAAATGCTGTAGCGGGGGTTACAGAAAACAATGTCTCTATTCCGGGAGCAACCAGGATTTTTAGACCTGCAACGGGATGTATACCAATAAATCCAGCAAAAATCCCGGTTGTTTCATGTCCAAAAGCAAAATCAGCCAGAACCCCTACTCCTAAAAGTCGATTTAAAACCGGGAGCCTGTACTCATAGTCCAACCCCGCAGTAAATTCATGAGTATTTGCTTCCAATGCTGAAGTTAATCCCAAAAAAAGAGAAAAATGGTTACTATGCGCATGTTCCTCATGTTCTTCCGGCTGTCCATTTTTGGTTTGATGCTCCGCCTCTTCTGCTCTTAACGATGCCATGCTAAATAACAATACGACGCTGATAGTTTTGATTAATTGTTTCATTGTATGTCCTTTGTTTTGAAAAATCCTAGCAACAAGATTAGCAACTGTTTGATATTGTCAACCTTTTTTGACCTCGGTATATTCTTGGTGGCCCAGCGGTTCTCGGTGAATATTTAACTGCAATTTTTCGCACTGAGATTTTCGCTTGTTTTCTGCGACCTTGATTAAATCTAATGTGTATTAATGTGACATAATGGATAAAAAATATATATATAATCTGTCCGGGTTTT
>JAOUFE010000038.1 GCA_029858425.1 Spirochaetia bacterium
CAAAGATGATCTGCGTTTAAATCGCGGTAGATCCAGCAGCGGGCGCATTTTTGTCTAAACGATTTCAAAATTTTGATTTGCAATTCATCCGAAACTTGCACGTCGGAAACTACAAACAAAAATGCAAGTTCGTCGGCGCCAAAAGCGGTTTTCTGGGCTTCGGAGCGAGGCACAACTACCGAGGCTTCCAGCGAAGCTTTAATGGTCTGCTGGATTCGGGCATTTTCCAGGGCGGTATTCACCGTTTCTTTTAATTCCCACACGGGCGCGTATTTTTGTTCCAGAGCGGAGTTTTTCCATTTCTGGATGTCCGGCCAGAGATGCTCAAAAATACTTTTTTGCGGATGATACAATCGCTGAACTTCTTCGGCGGTAAAACTGAGAACCGGGGCAAGCCAAACCAGCAGACTTTCAAAAATAATTTTTACAGCGCTCAAAGATGACAATCTTTTTTTGGCAAACTCGTCCGGTACTTTTGAATTTGTTCCCGAGGGGCTGTTATCGCAGTACAACCGGTCTCGAATGATATCAAAATACGTACTGGAAAGGGTTATTGTGCAAAACGACAGGATACGATGATATACCTGATGAAACTCGTTATTTTCGTAGGCAGCGGTAACTTTTTCTCCCAGAGCAGAAAGCTCATGCAAAGCCCAGAGGTCGATTTCTTCCTGAATCAGGTTCTCGTTTAAATTTCCGGTATTTTGTCCATCGTTTAGATTTCCGAGCATATAGCGAAAGGTGTTGCGTATTTTTCGGTAGCTGTCCGAAAGCCGTTCAAGCATGTCAAAACCAATTCGGTTATCGGTGCGGTAATCTTCCGATGAAACCCAGAGTCGCAAGATATCTGCGCCGTATTTTGGTATAATATCGGTAACAGGAGAAATTACATTTCCAATGGATTTGCTCATGGCGCGTCCTTTGTCGTCGAGGACATAACCATGGGTCAGTACCTTTTTATAAGGCGCGATTTTTTCCAGAGCCAGAGCGGGCCATAAACTGCTTTGGAACCAGCCCCGGTGCTGATCTGACCCTTCAAGATACATATCTGCCGGAAATCTCAACCGGGAATTTTTCTTCAAGGTTGTATACCAGCTAACGCCCGAATCAAACCATACATCGAGAATGTCATTTTCCCGGTCAAACTCTGTTGAGCCGCAGTCGCATTTTGTACCGGCTAACAACAGTTCTTCCGAAGTTTTTTCAAACCAGATTTCAATGCCTTCTTTTTTTACCTGTTCAATGACATGATCCAGACTTTCTTTTGTCATGTGGGTTTTTCCACAGGCCTTGCAATAAAAGGCCGGAATGGGAACGCCCCAGGCTCGCTGCCGCGAAAGACACCAGTCCGGACGATTATCAATCATCGACTCAAATCTCTTCTGACCCCATGCAGGTATCCATTCCACCTGCCCTGTTTTTTCGAGAGCTGATTTTTTTAGCGAATCCACGCTCATAAACCACTGCGGGGTAGCTCTGAAAATTAGCGGCGAATGAGATCGCCACGAATGTGGATACGAATGGTTAATTTCGGAATGCGCCAATAAAAGATTTTTTGATTTTAAAAGTTCGATAATTTTTGGGTTGGCGTCAAAAACAAATTCGCCTTTCATCGGTTCAAAATCCTGCGTATATCTACCCCGGTGATCTACCGGAGAATATGGCGGCAAGTCATATGCAAGACCAACGCGGTAGTCATCCTGACCATGACCCGGGGCCGTATGAACGACGCCCGTACCCGCTTCGAGCGTAACGTGATCGCCAAAAACAATTTTACTTTGACGGTCAACAAAAGGATGCATGGCATGAATTTTTTCAATATCCGTTTTGGAAATTTTTTCTCTGGAGCTAAACGTCAGCCCGGTTGCCGCAAAAAAACTTTCTTCAAGACCGGAAGCAATAACCAGATTGCCTTTATCGGTTTTATAAACAGCGTATTCAAATTCCGGGTGAAAGCAAAGTGCAAGGTTCGCCGGCAATGTCCAGGGCGTAGTGGTCCAGATAACCACAAATTCTGGATTTAATTTTAATGCGGAGAAGTCGGCAGCATTTTTTACAGGGAAGGCAACGTAGACAGAAGGCGATGTGTGATCTTCGTATTCCACCTCAGCTTCGGCCATGGCGGTCTGGGCAACGGTATCCCAATAAACCGGCTTTTCTCCCTTGTAAATAAACCCGGAAATAAACAGGTCTCGAAAGGCTTCCAGAATTCCTGCCTCGTAATCGGCGCTCATGGTATAGTAATAATTTTCCGGCGCCTTTTTGGTTTTGCTGTCCAAATCGCTCATATCCGAATTATCCCATAAAACGCCAAAGCGGCTTTGATCTCTGGCCTGAATTTCAATAAATTCCGCGGCGTATTTTCGGCAGGCCTCGCGAACTTTTTTGGGATCTTTTTCCTCGCCTTTTTTACGGTTTACCAGTTTTTTTATTACAGCCAGCTCAATGGGTAGTCCATGACAATCCCACCCCGGAACATAAGGAGCATATTTTCCGTTGAGCAAATGAAATTTATTGATAATATCTTTTAGAATTTTATTCAGGGCATGTCCTGTATGAAAATTACCGTTGGCATATGGCGGCCCGTCATGAAGAATAAATGAATGGGTATTTTTAAGCGATTGCCGCGATTGCAGAATGTTTTTATAAATTTCATTAGATTGCCAGTATTCAAGAATCTGCGGCTCCCGTTGGGCCAGTCCGGCGCGCATGGGAAAATCCGTTTTTGGCAGACAAATAGTTTCAGACCATGGATTTTTTTCTTCGGATTTATCGCCTTTTTTAAGATCACTCATACGGTAAAAACATGCGTTTGATACACACCGTCAAGTTTATGAATCTGACAATCGCAGGAAAGCGAAAAGCAAGGAATGCTCTTTTGCTGAACACCACAAGAAAATGCCTTTGATATGAATTGCTTCTGGGGATACTACTTTTAACAATACAAATAAATTCGATCTTGACATAATATTATATAAAATATACTTTACATATCTTTTAAATATACGAATATGCTATATTGCATAGAAAATAATATTTAAGAGTGGAAATAAATATAGAGTGTTTTCCGGTAATAGCGGCGAAACTGTAAAAAGCCAGATGCGCTGTAAAACAGGATTTTTGAGCGGATGTATGTCCGTATATAACCCGCAAAAAAGGAGATTTTATGGATTGGTTGACAAAAATATTTTCCGGGGGAGCCGGGAACATTGTAAACAGTATTGGAGATACCGTTGACAAATTTGTTTTAACGGGAGAAGAAAAAGAAAAGTTCAAGCTTCAGATGGAAGAGCTTTTGCAAAAACGCGACTCGGAAGTTGAGCAAACTATTCGTAGCGAGCTTGGAGCCAAAGAAAGAGTTCTGGTGGCAGAGTTGTCCCAGGGCGATAATTATACAAAGCGAGCCCGCCCTACGGTTGTTTATATGGGACTGGTTTTCATATTTCTGCAAACCATTTTGCTGCCCTTTATCAAGGGAATCGCCGGATGGGAATTCGTTATTCCTGAATTGCCCACAGGGTTTTGGGCTGGTTGGTCTGGCATTGTAGGTACCTGGGCTATTGGCCGGTCTTTTGAAAAAGTAGGAATCCAGAATAATTTTACGAGAACTATTACCGGCAGCCTACCCGTTTCAAGGTTGCTAAAATAAATAATCAGGTCAGAGGAGAATAATATGGAACAGTCACCCGGCGTTAACGCCATTGTAAAAGTGATGAAGCAAAAAAATTATACCGTTTTTGAAGATCCAAGAGGCCATGATCTAAATATTGTTGGTCTGCGAACCAAAGATATGACGCCCAACACGTTTAATGACTGGATGAATCTTTTTTACCGGTTTGATGGACGATGGAATTTTTTTGCCTTCCCGTGTACTACCGATCCGGGTACTTACTGGCTGCAAAATCCCATGAACGTTAAGGGTACGGCTATTTTAAAACCGGGGCAATATCGAAAAGCGTATTCGATTGGAATGCATTTTGACTATCGCGCCCTTGTTCAATCGGGCAATCTTACGGTGTATAGAGACGCCAACCGCGACAACAAGCTGGATGTGGCGGGGCAGGCAGAAGATACAGGAAGTGATTTCGGCGTAAATATACATCGCTCGCATCCCCAGCTCGCGATGACCAGCGTTGACAAGTGGTCGGCCGGTTGCCAGGTTTTTCAGGATCCCGATCATTATGCGTTTTTCCTGAAAATATGCGATATGGCTGCCGCCAAATTTACCAACTCCTTCACATATACCTTGCTGACCGAGGAAGATTTTGGATAAATATTATGAGCTCCAGTAAGAACGATGCATTGGCCAAAGACTGATTTTGCTGGGGCAAGGTTTAAGCCGGGATTTTCAATTACTGAATGACCAGGGACTCATTAGAACCTCGCAGATTGTTGATCGTCTAAAACAATTATCCGAAAAATAACTCTAAGTTGAAGACCCTCGCCTGAAAAACATTTTACAGGCTGACTCTCTCCTGATTTTTAACCAGACTCGGGGTTTCCCATATGATATCGGTAGCAAATCTTAAAGTTCAATATTCCGGCGATCCTCTTTTTGAAAATGTGAATTTGCAGTTAAATCCCAAAAACCGGTATGGAATGGTCGGAGCCAATGGTTGCGGAAAATCTACGTTTATGAAAATTCTCTCCGGAGATGAAACGTCTTACAGCGGCGAAGTCAAGATTCAGCGTGATCTGGTTGTCGGTCATATGAAACAAAATCAGTTTCTTTATGACAATGAAAGAATTGTAGATGTCGTAATTTCGGGAAATGACATTTTGTTTCAGGCAATAAAAGAAAAGCAGCGCCTTCTGGAATCGGAGCATGAAGTATCTGCCGATGAAATTGCAAATGTAGAAGAGATTATTTATACGCACGATGGCTATTCCGCCGAGGCCGCCGCTTGCCGAATACTCGACGGGCTGGGCATTTATTTTGACAAGCACTTTCAACCCATGAAATCTCTTTCCGGCGGTTTTAAACTCCGGGTTTTGTTAGCTCGCGTATTATATCAAAATCCGGATTATCTGCTTCTGGATGAGCCAACGAACCATCTGGACATTGTTTCCATTGCATGGCTTGAAGACTATCTCGTAAACAAATTTCGCGGAACGCTGCTGGTAATTTCCCATGACCGACATTTTTTAAATCGTCTTTGCACTCATATTCTGGACGTTGATTACCGGACAATAACTACCTATACGGGAAACTATGATTACTTCATGGAAGCCAAAGCCCTTGCTATGGAACAAAAGCTCCGGGAAACACAATCTCTTGAGAAAAAAATTGAACAACTCCAGGCCTTTGTCAGCCGGTTTAAAGCCAAGGCATCCAAAGCAACGCAGGCGCAATCCAGGGTTAAACAAATTGAAAAAATTGAAATACCTGATATTATACCCTCTTCGAGACGCTATCCGGATTTTAAACTGGAAATGGGCAAGCGATCAGGTCGCGAAGTTTTAAAAACTTCCTCCCTGAAGAAAGTATACGGCGAAAAAAACATTTTTCACTCCCTTGCCTTTGAAATGGAAAGAGGAGAAAAAATCGCTCTGATTGGACCAAACGGAACAGGAAAATCTACGCTAATAAAAATTCTTGCCGGCGTTTTAAAACCGGACTCTGGTAATGTTGTCTGGAATTCAGAGGCCAAAATTTCTTATTTTGCCCAGGAACACGCAGAAGTCGTCCATGGTAAAAAAAGCGCCTTTGAATGGCTTTCCGAGAACTCAACCGGATGTACGCCCGGTCAGGTCAGGTCGGTTCTTGGCGCGCTTCTTTTCTCAAAAGACGAAGCTGAAAAGTTTGTGGATACCTTGAGCGGGGGCGAAGCCGCCCGGTTAAACCTTGCAAAAATTATTCTTGAAAAACCAAATGTGCTGCTTCTCGATGAGCCTACAAATCATCTGGATATGGAAACCATTGACGCGCTGGAACTGGCGCTTCAAAACTATGAAGGAACCATGATATTTGTCAGCCACGACAAAAGCTTTGTATCGAGCCTTGCCAAAAGTATTTTTGAAATATCTCCGGATGGCGCGGAAATTAAAAAATTTTCCGGCGACTATGCGGAGTATCTGGAAAACTTTGGCGCAGATTATCTTAAAAGAATCGACGATAAAAACTTTAAAGGTATCAAAAGTGACAAAAAACCCTCATCGGGTCAAAATACCTATGAGGCTCGAAAAGAAAGGAAAAGCGCCCGGGGAAAACTTCAAACAATCATAAAAAAAATAGAAACAGAAATACAGGAAATGGAAACCCGAAGCGAAGAGCTTGATACAATATTTGCCGACAGTTCTCTGATTGTTCCAAAAACTCCCAATGAAATTAAATCGCTTCATGCGGAAAAGGAAGCCCTGAAAAAATCAATGGAACAAAAGTTGGCGCAATGGGATATATCCCATCGGCAACTTAAAGAACTTTCGGAAGAATTTGACTTGAATTCTGCGCCATAATCAATATTCGTAAATGGCCATTAGTCCGCCGGGAGCCGCAGCAATATGCAACCGATTTTCTTCTTTTTTGTTCCGATAATCATACGATACTTTTGAGTTATATTTGCTATCATATTTTCTCCAGTCGCTCATGGACGAGACAGGCTGGGTAAATATCATAATTTCCCCTATTGCAAAACCTGGAAGAAAAGTAATCAAGCCGTCGAGAACAGGACGGTTAAAGGCCAACCATATCACAAGACCTGCCGCAAGATTTACCGCAAAATTTGCCGAATGCATTAAAAGCGATGTATTGTCTGCCTCCCATTGTGCGCTGTCGCGAAGAAGGTCTTCGGCTTTCCTGAGTTTGGCCATTCTGGAATCTGCTGTATCGTCTGGCATGGTCGCCAGAATGTTCCGGGCATACATGGATGGCATGGGAGAAATAGCCATGAATATGGCTCCAAGGCCTGTAGTAATCGCTCCTGTCATCATGTCCTGCTGAAAATGATCCCGTTTTGTTTTGTCCGTCCCGCGTTCAATGTTGCTGGCGTTAAAAAATAAAGTGAGCTGAGCGGCGGTACCAACTGTATAGAGACTCAGAAATCCCCAGTACCAGAATCGGGAAGCCGATTCCTCATTTTGAAATGAAGAATTAATGCCGCTTAACCTTTCTTTTAACGCCATATCGGATATATTTTCTTGTTTGTTTTGAGCAGATTGCGCCATAATTCCTGAAGAGATAAAAATAAAAGCGAGAATCAAAATTCTAAATAATTTCAACATGATGCCTTTTTGCGGAATGAAGGAGCAGGGGCAATTCTTTTTTAAGTTGTGTTGCAACGTCCGAAATGTACAGAGTTCAGGGCGGCATTCCGACTTCGCGCTTGACAAGGAATCCTGGATATATACTGATTATTCAACAGGACGCCGCCGATAATAAAAGCAAAAGAAATGTGGAAGTAAAGCTCTTCCGCATATATAATAATACTATAAAAAATGATATTAAAACGATTTCATATAATATATGCCACAGCATTGTTTCTGTTTTGCATTTTTCCAATATTCAGCGAGGGAAAGGATAAAAAAACAAACGAGAAGGGTACAGTAGATGCCGGAGCATCGTATTTTTCACAGGATGAAATGCAGTTTGTACTCGGAGATAAAGAGCAACCGTGGAATTATGGCAGAATAATGCTTGCGCCGTTTTATTCAATGGGGATTGGCAAATTTGCCCCGATTATTCCCTACAGCACCGGCGTTTTATTATCCTTTGACCACGGTATCCACCATGCGTTTAAACCTGTTTATAGAAAAAAAAGCCCGCTGATACCCGGCTTGAGAATGGAAATTGCCTATAACATATTTGGATCAACTCCGGTGAGCGGACTGTCCGTTACCGGAGGATTGATCTGGTTATTTCCCCTTGCCGAAGGAAGAGCCGGAGATATCGAGCTGTCTTCAACTGTTGGCATGAACTTTATGCGGGGACAGATCGGCAGCGGATCATTTAACAATGATGCCTTGTATTTAACAGCATCTTTTGGTTATAACCTGTCATTTTCAAAAATTTTTTTTTCCTTGCACGGCAGATTTTCGTATATTTTTGATAAAATCGATCCATGGATGGGAGTTGGGGGATTGTTTGGAATAGGATATAAATTCAGCGCTGCTGCGGGAGCGGAACGCGAGAGTGGGAACAAATGAAAAATAGATTAATATTCAATTATCCGGGGATTATATTAATTTCAACATTGTACTTGTCTTGTACCAACAAAATGAACCAATTGGCCTTATTAAAGGCAGCCAATAGCGCTTTTCCAACAGGAACAGTCCTCGACAAAAATGGCGACGGGAAATATGACGGCATTGATGCAGACAACGACGGTGTTATTGATATGGTTTTCGTTGACCCGCAAGGCCCTCCGGCAACTGGAATTGACATTGATAATGATGGAAAAGCTGATTTTTATTTGTATACGACTGAAACAGGATCCATCTTTAATACAAAGGCGGACGGCTCAGGAACAACCGTTACTGTGGTTATCAAAAATGGTATACTGCAAGGATATGATACGAATTCCGATGGAACGGTTGATAAATCTCCCCACAATGCAACCTTGTATACGATAGGCGGAGGAGCAATAACCAACTTATCGGGAAGTTTGATTTTATCATTAACAGTAAATAACTCCAATATTGAATACCAAACGGCATCAACTGCCGTGATTCCGTCATTTAATACCTCATTATTTGCAGGAGATTATTATAATTTACAAATTGTAAGTTCTACTGTTAGTTGCGGGGTCGTAAATGGTAGCGGTATCGTATCCAGTAGCGGCATTGCCGTACAACCGACAATAAACTGCGGTTTGTTTTCCATCGGAAACAGTACTGTTGCCATGACAGGAGTATCCGGAAAATCTGGAATCAGCGATGGCACAGGAAGCGCAGCGGGTTTCAATAATCCAAAAGGCATGGCGGTTCTCGGCGGAAATATATATGTAGCGGATACGGCAAATAAGTTAATTAGAAAAATCGTACCGTCAACGGGTGTGGTAACAGTATTTGCCGGTGGCGCTTCAGGCGGCGGAACATGTGCTGGTGTTGCGTCTGCGACATGCAATGACGCTACCGGTACTGCGGCACAATTTTTAGATCCGGAAGGAATAACCGCAGATACAGCTGCGAACAGACTTTATGTTGCCGATACGGGCAATCATTGTATACGTAGAATCAATACCGTGGGCACTGTCACAACAGTTGCAGGTAGCGCGGGTACGACCGGGCTTGTGAATAATGCAAATCCTGGATTGGCACAATTTTCTTCCCCTAAGGGAGTGGTTATGGATGTAGCAAACACAATACTTTACATAGCCGATACCGGCAATAATGCTATTCGAAAATATGATATAGCAGGCACCGGAGCCGTAACAACTCTGGCAACTGGTTTTTCCGCTCCCGAAGGGATAACGATAAATAGTACATTCAATGCCTGGTATGTTGCAGACACGGGAAGTCATACCATAAAAAAAATAGTGGCCGGCCCAGTAGTTACGACTTTTTCCGGAACCGGGATCGCCGGGTTTGTTGATAATGCAAATCCTTTGTTGGCACAATTTTCTTTGCCCAAGAAGATTACTATTGATAATACAGATACAAACCTGTATGTTGCGGATACGGGCAATCATAGTGTGCGCAAAATTGTTATTGCCACAGCGGCAGTTTCTACAATTGCAGGAACCGGTACTTCTGGTTTGATAAATGGCAATGGCGTTACTTCCTCTTTTTTTTCCCCTAATGGCATTGCTTTCTCCAGTCCGAATATCTATCTGTCGGATACCGGAAATCATGTACTCAGGCAAATTAGCAGTACAACTCCCTTTACGGTTTCAATGCTGGCCGGGTTAAGCAATACGGTGACATTGTCGCTTACCGTAAACAGCGTTTTTAAGGAAATTCAAACTATTTCAGCATGGTTCCCTGCATTGCTTTATAATAGCTACTCCGTATCCGGCGATAATTTTAACGTGCAAATTGTATCTACAACCCAACCCGGCGGTTGTCACCTAACCAATAATGTTGGCACAATCAGTACGGCCAACATTACCAATATTGCTGTAATTTGTCCTTAAGTGTGCAGAAATTATTGAAATTACAATAGTTGTCATTTTTAAAAGGCTTAAATCAGGCAGAACACCCGAAGTCAATTTTCTGCTTTTTTCCCTGGAACCTGAAAAAATCAGAGCATTTCCCCAATAACAAAATAAAGTATCCATTTATTATTGACAGGATACAATTTAAGGAGATTGTGATGATATCAACAATGCAAACTTTTGATACGCTTAAAATTTATGAAAGGCTGAAAAATGCCAAAGCCGGCGAGGAACTTGCAAAGGAAGTTGCGGAAATCTTGCGGGAAACCACAGAAGAGAGGCTGGCCTCAAAAAATGACTTGAAGAATACAGAAGTTCTATTGCAAAATGATCTGAAAAATACGGAAATCAGGCTTGGTACAGAAATTGAAAAGGTAAAGCATGAGCTTCGTGCAGAAATTGAAAAAACCAGAATTGAGGTTACAGCGAAAATCGCATCTGAAGTCAACAAATCAAAAGTCGAAATTATTAAATGGGTTGTTGGACTGTTGCTTGCCCAGGCCGGCTTGATCGGCGCGCTGGTGAAATTGACGTGAGCAGGAATTTTTCGGGATTCTGGGCGGGCAGATTTAACAAAAAATCTGGATGACTCGTGAATCCGCCCGAATGTACATGAGCAAATGTTTTTTGCCCCCACAGGGGGCAAAAAAAGAACTTACCGGATCAAGCCAGTACTTTGCAATTGTATTCTATTTCCCGTTTAAAACTCTTGACACCTCATTTTATACTGCTTCATTGCAACTAAATTTGCAGAAAATTTATGGCACATAAAATTACAATTGAACTAAGCGATGAGGATTTAAAAAGAATTGAGCATCACGCTAAACTGGAAAGTCTTTCGATTCCGGAATTCATCGCTGTGGCAGCCCTGAGATATGTAGATCAAAATGAATTAATTGATGAATTCGAGCTGGTAGATATTCTGGAAAAAGAAAATCTGCTTGAATAATACTGCAAAAATACTATAAAACTTTATTTTTTTTTGTACAATTCGATGCAATCTTTAAAAAATCAACCTGTTCCAATTCCCCGCATTCTTATTGCCGGGGTAAACAGCGGAGCAGGCAAAACTACTGTAACTCTTGGCGTTATGGCCGCACTCAAAAAAAGGGGGCTGATTGTTCAGGGGTTTAAATGCGGGCCGGACTATATTGACTTGAGTTATCACACGGCTGTTTCCGGAAGGCAATCCAGAAACC
Source organism: Spirochaetia bacterium (assembly GCA_029858425.1). Classification (GTDB taxonomy): domain Bacteria; phylum Spirochaetota; class Leptospiria; order Turneriellales; family JAOUFE01; genus JAOUFE01. Next base: position 11,291 of record JAOUFE010000038.1, read on the forward strand.
TGGATAGCTGGTTTGTAAAGCCTGCGAGAGTAAAACAAATTTTTATTAGAAACTCCCGGGATGCAGATATTTCCATTATTGAGGGAGTTATGGGTCTTTTTGATGGCCGCAACGCCTCCGATAATCGCGGCTCCACGGCAGAGATCAGTCAAATTATTTCGACCCCCGTGATATTGACAATCAATGCAAGAAGCATGGCTCGCAGCGCCGCCGCCATAGTCAGAGGATTTCAGGTATTTTCAAAAAAAACAAAAATTGTTGGAGTAATTGCCAACAATATAGGCAGTAAATATCACCTTGAAATTATTCGCGAGGCTGTTGAGAAAGAATGTCAAATTCCTCTGCTGGGCGCTGTCTTGCGTGATGAACAATTTCAGATTCCTGAGAGGCATCTGGGGCTTTTACCTGCCATGGAAAGAGGGGAGTTAAATCCTTTTTTTCAGATTCTGGCTCAAATGGCGGAAAATTCCATCGACCTCGACATGCTCATGGAGCTGGCCAATTCTGCCAAAAATAATTGCCCGGTTTCTCCCGTGGATAAACCATACATAAAATCCCCGATTCGAAAAAAAATTTCCGTTGCTGTGGCGCGAGATGCTGCCTTTAATTTTTATTATCCCGAAAATCTGGAAATCATGCAGCAAGCCGGAATGGATCTTGTTTTTTTTTCTCCGCTGAGAAATGAACCCGTTCCCGAAGGCGCTTGTGGATTATATCTGGGCGGCGGGTTTCCCGAAGAGTTCGCTGCCCTTCTTTCAAAAAATACCATTTCTCAAAATTCAATACGCGATGCGATTGAAAACGGAATGCCCACCATTGCTGAATGCGGTGGATTTATGTATCTTGCAAAGGAAATTGTTGATAAAGAAAAAAAAAGATATTTCATGGCGGGCATATTACCCGGCAGCGTAACCATGCAAAACCGGCTGGCTGCACTTGGATATCGCGAAGTAACGGGTTTAAAAAACAATTTTCTTCTTAAAGATGGCGAAGTTATGCTTGGCCATGAATTTCATTATTCGACGTTTACTAAAGACAAAGAGCCTGTAAATCGCCATATTTTTAATCCGGCATATCATATGAAGGGCAGAAATATGGATAGCCCATCCGGTTACATTTATAAGAACCTGATCGCCGGCTATGCTCATTTTTATTTTTTATCGAATCCAAAACTGGTTTTGCGATGGTCCAAAAAATGCTTCGATTACAGGGACTAATGAAAGAATTTATTTTACAGCATTTAAATTCAGCGGATCATCAATCCCGGCTTCTTCAAATGTACGCATTTCTGCCATAATGCGCGACGCTGATTCCAGAAGGTTCATGGCCAGAGCCGCCCCGGAACCTTCCCCCAGAGCCATTCCGAGATCCAGAATTGGTTTTAATTGAAGCTTTTCCAATATGATCGAGTGGGCAAGTTCCCGGGATTTATGCGCTGCAAAAAGCACATGCCGCACGTTTGGCTGCAATTGACAGGCAATCAGAGCGGCGACACCCGTAATAAAACCATCCAGAAGAACCGGTATACGCAGATCACAGGCTTCCAGAATTGCTCCAGCAAGTCCTGCAATTTCATAACCCCCAAAACAGGCAAGATTTTGCAGCGGATCGCCGGAATTTCCATGCAAAGCCAGTCCCTTTTCAACCACTTCGATTTTTTTTCTCAAAGTCTCAGGTCCTATCCCTGTTCCGGAGCCGACGACCTCTTCAGCGGTAAGTCCGAGGATAGAGGCTGTTAGGGCCGATGCCGAAGTGGAATTTCCAATTCCCATTTCACCAACGGCCAGGATATCTGGCCGTGACAATCTTTGAACCAGAAGTCTTCCGGATGCAATAGAGTTTTTTGTCTCATCCATCGTCATTGCCGCTTCTCTGGTAAAATTTCGGCTGCCCCGTCGAATTTTTAAGTGTATGATTCCGGATGCATTGTGAAAATCATGACTGACTCCCATGTCTACAATATGGACATTGATTCCGTTTTGGCGCGCTATTGCATTAATAGCCCCTCCACCGGCCACAAATTGATAGACCATTCTTGTGGTAATTTCAGGTTTATATGCGCTTACCCCTTCTTCGGATATTCCATGATCGCCAGCCATCAGAATCAACGTCTTGTGATGAACTTCTGGAAAGGCTCTATTTTGAATGGCCGCAAGTCTTAAAATAATATTTTCAAGATCTCCGAGACTGTTTCTTGGTTTGGCCAGATTTTGAATGCGCTTTGCGGCTTCTTCCGGAGGAGTATAATTGTTTTGAGTGGGGCTTATATTGTTATGCAGGGATAAACCAGACAGTTCCGGCTTTTGTTTTTCGCTCAATGAACTCTCATGGTCTCTCGTGACGCCCCATGTTTCATAAAAAATTACACTATCAAGATTCATGCGGCTGCGCCATCCAACCGACTGAAGCAATGGCTCGTCGGGAAACTCTACCGGATAACCCACGGTTAAATATGCAACGGGAATAACACCTTCAGGGAGATGAAATATTTCAGTCATCGTCGCAGGACTATGAAGACTCATCCAGCCAACCCCGATACCTTCTGCCCTGGCGGCCAGCCAGAAGTTTTCAATGGCAAGGCAGGTGCTGTAAATATCCGTCTCTGGAATAGTCGCGCGTCCAAGCACATGCGGTCCGCCCCGCTTTGTATCGCATGTAACCAGAAGATTTAATGGAGAATCCAATATACCCTGTAGTTTTAAGGCGCGGTAGGTTACATTTAAATCGTCTTCATAATTTAAAGCGGCGGACTCATTTACTTTGCGAAAGTTATTGTAAACGCTTCTGCGAGTATCCATATCCTGAACAACGATAAAATTCCAGGGCTGCATAAACCCGACAGACGGCGCCTGATGTGCGGCATCTAAAAGTTTTCTCAAAAGATCATCGGGTACGGGTTGGGGTAAAAATGAACGAATATCACGTCGCTCATAAATAGCCCGAAAAACTCCGGATCGTTCGGAATCTGAAAACCTTGAAGGCGCATTATTTTCGGATTTTTCCATAAAAGCGCTTTCACCATGGCTTTATTAAAGCTGTTGTCAAGCGTAAGACTCTAAATATAGGCAAAAAGATTTTTCCCAAGATCTGGAAATTTCAACGTTCTTATCTGAGCCTTGTCATCCAGCCGTTCAATAATTTGCAGCACGTTTTCTGGCGGAGTCTGACTCAATAAAAATATATAATGATTTGGGCTGCTGACAATAAAACGTTCGTAACTTTTCAGAAAGTTCCGGCAATGCTCTCTTATTATGCTGCTAACTTCTTTATCCAAAAATCTGTCGGAAACTACATGAATAATATTCGCAGATTCATCGGAAAGAACAGTAAAACTTTTTACAATATTGTAAATATCCCGATACGGCTCTTCAATATGAATGTTTTCCTGCTGTCGTCGAACATACATACGATTTAATACTGGAATTATTTCATTAAAATAATTTGTAAATTCCGGAGTATCCACAGCCTTAAGCAATTCCATACTGCCGCCGGATGCATCACCTAACAAATGTCCATCTCTCCAATAAAAAAATACTGCTGCAATGGTAACTTCTCCCGATTTTAATGGCACAAGCTTGATAGCTCCTGTTTTGTTTAAGAATTCCGGAGGGATCCTTTTTCTGAAAAAAGAATTTTGCAGCAATCTTTCATCGACTAAGATATTTCCGGTTTCATTGTCTGGAAACCTCAATATAGAATCTTTTGCCAATATATAAAAATGCCGTTCCCAGGAAGAATCAAGGCCATTGGCCGTTGCAATAGAATAACAGGCAATATCTCGGTCATAAAACATAATAGCCAGACCATCGGCTTTTGCGGATTGTTTTATGTATTCCAATACGATATCAAGCTCTTCTCCCGGCGCGGTGGCTGAATAAAGTTGTTCGAGAGCCGCCGCGAACGGATCTTTTTCAATGGACCGAAACCCGGTAGAGATATCCTCATCTTTTTGTTCCTCCGACAATTGCATTTTTTCCAGGCCATCCTCTTTTTCTTTCCGGTCTTTTCGGCTTACTTCCTCCATCAGATGTAACAGTTCAGGGGTAAACGCTTCCTTGCCAGATCGATAAACAATACCGGATTCAGAAATTTCATGTTTTGCCCTAACCGGTTTCCGCCATTTTGCATCAAGCGGATCAAGCAAAATAAATTCTGAAATACCCGATCCTGCATATTCTTTTTCTGGACGATGGTGGTACGCTGGAACGCCTTCCTCAATATCAGAAATAGAAGATGAGATTGTCGCATCAATGGAGACAATATTTGAAGCGCTATTATTTTGAAATAATAAATCCATTCCCTTTTTCATTTCAGCCAGCGTTTTCATGTGATCATTTATTATTTTCTCATAAACAGCATGCTTGTTTGTGCGAGGGGCTCCTGAAAACCATAACAACAAGGAAAGCATTAGACATAATACCAAAATGTAAGGGTATAGAAATTTATACGATGGTATTGCATCGGATATATATCCAATGTATACATTTTGCGATTTTGAAAAGTACCAAAACAGATCCTGGTTGGATGATAAATTTACAGAAACATGACCTTGTTCTCCCATCTCAAGGCGGCTTAAATATTTTTGCAACTTATATATATTATCATTATTTAAATATCCAGGCGAATTTTGAAAAATATTTCCGCGTGTTACATCCGTTAAAAAAATACTGCCGTTTTGCAGGTATGCCGGGTATTTTAATATAACGGCAATAATTCCCTTGAGTTTGTTCTCCCTGCCATTAAAAACAGGATAAAAATAAAGGAGTCCTTCATGGCAAACATAGGCAAAATGTTTTTTTTCAGTAACCGATTCTTCGAGAAGCGGAGTAATATTCATATCCGAAAGTTTGTCGCGCGTACCGGCCAGCATATGAAAACCGGAATTATAGATCATCACATCCTGAATCAACGGATGAATGGATTTTACCATGTTTAACTCATCAGAAATATGCCCTTCCATCCAGATTAAATAATTCAGCGATCCCGAAGCAATCAGACCCGAAAGCTTCCGGTCAACTTCATTGACAGTATCTCCGGCTCCAGCGGCATATTCTTTAAATTTATTCATGTTTATATGGTCGTTCAAATAGTATCTCTCAATACTATATGCCAGTATTCCAAGAGACCAGATGAATATAAGATATCTTGTTTTTTTTCTTTTCATTAGAACCTCTGAAAACCAATTCCGGCTCCGCTTACATTGCCAACAAGAAGCTCCGAAACTCCCGATCCATTTTTTATACCCTGAGCGTTTATGACTCCATTGGATATTACTATCCCCGATCCATTATTTGTTAGAAAAATAACTGCCCCGTTAATTTCCATTGTCTCCCTGAACATTTGCGTTCTTATCAGGTATTGTAAAATCATTTTACGAATAAAAACGACATCCTGCTGTAGATGATACGCATTGGCAAACGATCGTATTATTCCTTCAGTCTCGCTGCGAAATTTGCTGGCGGAAATCAAACCAAACAACTGGGGGCTAGGTACAAGAATCCGGGACAATTCGAGCGGATTTTTCCCGTTGTACTGCGCCAGAATTGGCCCCAAAGATTCGCTTCCCAGATAAACTTTTGCAGTAAGAGTATAGCTTTTGATTTTGCCCGCCATCGGCACCATAAATAATCCTGGATATTTCGGGAGGTCAATTCTAAGCGTGGAGATATCAGCTTGAGCCGGGCTTCCCTGGGCAGGCCTTTCCTTAAGTTCGCGTCTAAGGCGGGCAAGTTCGTTGCGTAAAAAATCCACTTCTTCGCTTAGAGCTCCCTGCTTCACCTCGGATTCTGGAAAAGATTTATCCACATCGACGTGAAACATCGTTTCCTTTTTGTTTCCTGCAGGATCGACTGAAGTAAAGTAAATATTATTGCTGCCGGTTTCCAGTTTTACAATAGCTTCAAACTCTCCTGTTTTAGGATCAATTTTTTGAATTTCAACTCCTGGATAACCCCCAATGGAAGCGGCAACGTTGTCTGATACTGATCCCCGCACTTTAATTGACTTTAAACTTGTTTGGTCGGCCAGCGCTCTTACAAAAAGTTCCGGGGGTTTGTTGTCCAGAAAAAATGTATACTCTTTTTTATCCAGCCGGTTCAGCTCATCCAGCCAGGACAATACCATGGAATTTTTTCCATCTTTTAGCGTCACCTCTACCGTGAAATCTTTTCCATCAAAATTCATGGCGGCGGGTTTATCATCGAGAAATATTTTTCTTATTCCACGGTCAAACTTTCCTCTAAGAGTAACCAGTTTTTCTTTAAAGCTGTTTGCGCCAGGGTCAAAGGACGCTTTTACTTTGCCGTTAGAATAAGTAATTTTAAATGAATCTTCTTCTCGGCGATCATCATCATATACTTTGACAAGAGAAAAATTATTATCCCCGTCTCTTAATGCAATATTTTCAGAAAAACTTTTATCTTTTTTGGTTTTTAGTTCATATTTTCTGTCTCTCGACTTATCCATCAAATAAAATTCTTTTAGAGGCGGACCGAGAATATTTCCCGAAAGTTCAAATGTATCTTTCAGGGTAAACTCCGGTATCAAATCCTTTCTCAAATCCACAATAGTTATTTTAGATACAAAATCAATTTCAAGAGTCTTGATTGTTGTATTGCTCATTTTATCGCTGGCAGTAATCTGATATGCATATTTACCTTCTTTTTTTATGCTGGCTTTTGCGATAAAGGTATATGCTTCGCCGCCAACTGGCTTTAAAATGGCTTCAACATTGTCAGGTAAAACCACGACGCGATCCATATTCGCATCTTTCACTCGCCCGGTTATCGCTACAACATTGGATCTTATTTTCGAGATGTCAACAGGATCTATTTCCAGTACCGGAGGGTCGCGGTCCAAAATAAAATCTTTAACCACAGTAACTGAATTTTTTCCAATATCCTCCATGGTTATATTAATTTTATCAGTAGAGTCTAATGGATAATTAAAATGAAATCTTCGAGTTTGTCGGTTAATTTCGGGAATCACAGTCTTGTTCCCGATCTTAACATCGAGCTGTTTCAAATTTAATTCTTTATATGAGCCAGAGACAACAGCGCTCTTTTCACCCTCATCCGGCGGCCTGAATACAAGATCAAAGGTTGGCGCCTTATTGTCCACAATAAACGTACCTGTTGATTCATTGGTGTTACCCTTTGAATCTTCTATTTCTCCCTTGAACAAATATTTTCCATCCTGCAAATCGTTTGTTTTTATCACCGTCAACCGCGTATCATCAGATTTGGAAGTATTGATATTTTTTACGGGAGTCCACTTTTGAACCGTTGCCACATTGGTGTAATCAAATTCATCGGCCGTTGCAATTAATTTGTAATTTAAATCGAGCTTCTTAATGGATTCTTTGCTCAAAATAGAAGCATATATTTCTATTTCGCCCTTGCGTGCGTATCCGGTATGATCTATTCGAAATTCTATCTGGGGTATTGATTTTTCAAGGGTAAACACGCCGCCACCGTCTGTACCACAATACAACACATCTCCTGAAACCATAGATGCTGTTACCGAGGCTTCGGATAGTCCTTTCCTTGAGTCATAATTGGTAAAAACCAGACTCGATTTATCAAGGCGACTCAAACCGCCGAATGTGCCAATCCAGAGATATTTGCCGTCATCTGCCAGACTCTGAACGCTATCATCAATTAAACCTTCTTCGGTAGTATATGCGTCAAACCTCATGGATGAGCGGTCGAACCGCGACACACCGCCGCCCATCGTACCAACCCATACTGCGTCCGTATTTACCGCAATGCTGGTCACGAGTGAGCTGTTTAAACCATTGTCGGCGCCAAAACTAAACCAGGCGTCTTCATTGCGGTCATAATAACTGATACCGTCGCCTCCGCCAGCCCATACATTATTTCCATGCGAAGACAAAGTCTGCACATTGCCTCCTGCAAGACCTTCAATGGCCGTATAGGCCTTCCATTGATTTGTTGCCTGGTTGTATATATCCACTCCGAGAGAAGTTGCGATAAAGAGCTGCTCATGAAACGTATAAACGCTGTTCACATGGTTGTCCGAAAGCTTGCTGTTTTTTTTGGTAAATGTCAATATTTTATTATTTTTTAAATCTATTTGGGCCACTCCTCCGATAGTTCCAACATACACATATTGATCGTCAGAATCTACGGCAATTGAAGTCACAAAATCATCCGGTAAACCGTTTTGACTGTTGTATACCTGTATTTTTTTGGAACCTTTGTCATATCTTGCAAGTCCTCTTGCGGTTCCCGTCCAGATATAATTTTTTGTCTCATATATTTCTTTAATGGAACGGTTGGGTAAATTTACATCCCAGGTTTGAAATGTACCATCGGCAAAAACCGGATTCGCTGCAAAAAAGGAAATGCAAGCCCCCACAATAATTTTGCCTATGTGCTTTTGAATGTATGTTTTGGTCATTTCCATTAAGCTACTAATATCCCTGTTTGTATCTTGACTGATCCGGTATTATTCTGCGGGCGTACCAATCCTTTCCGTAAACCCAAATTGTTTGTTATATTATCGGAATTATTTCCATAATGTAGAAAATAAAAAACTGCATGAGCTGGTAAAATTCAGGGATTGGGCATGAACTCAAAATTCAGCCCATTTGAGGAGAATTTTGCGTTCCAGCCCGGACGTTACACCCATGGATACGCAACATACAATTCCGGTGTTGTATTCTGAATATAGCCCAGGATTTGCTCCACACATTGAGGATATAGCCGGATTTTTGGTATTTCATCAATATCCATCCACGACACATCAATGAGGGTTTCATCCAGATGTAAATGGACATCGCCTGATATCTGATCTATTGAAAATACCATTTGACAGACGTGCTTTCTGCCATTAATGTCCGGCGGAATAGATTCGCCGAGAAAAAGAAATTCTCCTGGAGTTATCTCTACGTCCAGTTCTTCTTTCCATTCCCGTATTAGCGCCTGCCTTGCGCTTTCTCCTGTATGCTGGCCTCCGCCGGGCAAAAGATAATATTCCTGATTGAACTTTCGATGCTTTACCAATAGTATTTTATTGTCTCGAATGTAAATTCCGGCAACTCGAATTCTAATATCTTCTCTGTTCATTACATATCCGAAAAATATACTTATGCTGGCCCGGCCATTAAAATCTTCTTAATATCATCAGAAAGATCGCCCAGAGATTCTGCTGCCTGGGCTTTAAATTCTGCAAATAATTCCTGAGCGTTTGTGTGATATTCCTTTTCGAATCCATTTTTTTTCCAGCTTTTTTCTGCACATAGGATTTCATTTATTTCAGGGGCAAGGCCTGGAATTTTTTTAGGGCGCATGGTTTTTAAATACGGATTTTCTTCAAAATCCTCAGGGTGATTAAACAAACGCTTCATTAAATCTCCACATAAATAACTTCTGGCTATCGCAAGAGTATAATCCACCGGAAATCGTGTGTTGTGAATTGTCCCGAAAGGTCCGCCACCTTCGCCCGAATTTAGAAGAATCCCGCTTACCGCATGATCTTTCAGAAATTTCATGAGGATTTTCATAATATGTTCATCTTTTAAGTCGTAAAAAGGGCCGCCCTCCCATTTTGAGTATGTCGGAATGGGTTTTAATACCCCTGTTTCGGTACCCGGCGTTTTAGATGTATAGCCAAGTTTGAGATAATATATTATCTGTTCTTTGTCTATGATATTTACAGGATCCAGGATTGCATTTACGTCGCGTGATAGTATAATTATTTTTTTGGGAAGCGGGAACATGCCGCCGTTAATGGATCCCTCAAGACATGACAGAGGAACGCTTGCTCTACCGTTGGCCGTCGGGTCGGCGGCAAATACAACATGAGTAGACGGACTTACCACTACGTTTTCATAAATTGCCATTGCATCAGACGGCATATTTTGCAGAGTATTCAACACTTTTTTTT